>NZ_JAGYFZ010000002.1:0-126198 GCF_019946675.1 Pseudomonas sp. BF-B-15 | reverse complement strand
GTGAATGTCCTGGCGCTTGAGGGCCACTTCGCGGATCGATTCCGGGGTCAGCTTGCCGTTCTCGGTGCGAGCGACCAGCAGCTTGGAGCCGTTGGAAAAGAATTCCGGCGCGCCGCATTCGTCGGTTTCGACGTGGGCGGTTTCCGAGCAGATCACGCTGTGGTAACTCTGGCACAGCGACGACAGGGCCAAGGAGTTGGCGGCGGTGCCGTTGAAGGCGAAGAACACTTCGCAGTCGGTTTCGAACAGTTTGCGGAAATCATCGGACGCGCGAGCGGTCCATTCATCGTCGCCGTAGGCGCGCTGGTGGCCGTGGTTGGCCTGTTCCATCGCCGCCCAGGCTTCAGGGCAGATACCGGAATAGTTGTCGCTGGCGAATTGTTGGCTCTTATCGGTCATGGCCCTGCTTTCCGTGGTCGGGACGCTTATGGTGAAGCGTCTCGTGGTCAATGATGGTGCGCACTTTACCGAAGATCATCCGGCGAGCACACAGGATGCGTCTGACAGAAAAATACAAAGACGACGGGCGATTATGCACATGACTCAACGGGATGGGGCACTGGATCTGCTCAAGTGGCTGGCGCTGTTGAGCATGGTGCTCGATCACCTGCGATATGTCGGTTATTCCCTCGATCTGCTGTATGTGCCCGGACGACTGGCGTTTCCGTGGTTTTGTCTGGCAATGGCGGCGAACCTGTCGCGTTCACGACAAGTCACACATCAATGGCGGTATCTGGGCTGGTTGATTCTGTTTAGTGCTATCAGCGAAATCCCTTACAGGATGTTCATCCCCGATCCCGACACCTTGAACGTGCTGCCTACGCTGGCGCTTGGGCTGTTGGTCGCGCGTGGCTGGCAACAAAAGACGCTGCCATCGCGCCTGCTTGCGGTTGCTGTCTTAGTGCTGGCAGCGGTGTTCACGGAATACCTGATGTTCGGCGTTTTTGGTGTGTTGTTGCCGCTGGCGATGTTGCTGGTGATCAAGCGGCCCTGGTATTTCAGCCTGTTGCCGGGGTTGATCTGTCTGGCTGCCAATCAGTGGGAGGTGCTGTATTACTCCGCCCGGTTGGGTAACAGTGCGGCGATCCCAGGCATTGCCACTTGCTTGGTCGCACCGCTGTTGGGAATGTTCCTGTTGCGACATACGCGACAAATAACGCCACCACCGATGCGGCGTTGGGCGTATGCCCTTTATCCGCTGCATTTCCTGTTGCTGCTACTCGTCCGTCAAATCGTCCCCTAACCCCTGTAGGAGCGAGCCTGCTCGCGATGGCGGCGGGTCAGTCGACATCAATGTTGAATGTAAGGCCGCTATCGCGAGCAGGCTCACTCCCACAGGGATCTCTACTGGTTCAAGGATCGTGTTCGTTCAGCCATTTCGGTCTATGTCGTAAACGCACCTTTGCGTGGCGTCCGTAGGCATTTGACCTGTCTGCGCCGGTCATACCATCGCTATCAAAGGGCACTGCCGAAACGCCGTGCCTTACCGAGACGAATGGCGCACAGATGCCGCTGGGAGAGACGCGATGTTCAGCAAGCAAGACCAGATCAAAGGTTACGACGATGCACTGCTGGCGGCGATGAATGCCGAGGAGCAACGCCAGGAAGATCACATCGAGCTGATCGCGTCCGAAAATTACACCAGCAAACGCGTCATGGAAGCGCAGGGCAGCGGCCTGACCAACAAATACGCCGAAGGCTATCCGGGCAAGCGCTACTACGGTGGCTGCGAGCACGTGGACAAGGTTGAAGCACTGGCCATCGAACGCGCCAAGCAACTGTTCGGCGCCGATTACGCCAACGTGCAGCCGCACTCCGGTTCTTCGGCCAACAGCGCCGTTTACCTGGCCCTGCTGCAAGCCGGCGACACCATTCTGGGCATGAGCCTGGCCCACGGCGGTCACCTGACCCACGGCGCCAAGGTTTCGTCCTCGGGCAAGCTGTACAACGCCGTGCAGTACGGCATCGACACCAAGACCGGTCTGATCGACTACGACGAAGTCGAGCGCCTGGCCGTCGAGTGCAAGCCGAAGATGATCGTTGCCGGTTTCTCGGCTTACTCCAAGACCCTCGACTTCCCACGCTTCCGTCAGATCGCCGACAAGGTCGGTGCGCTGCTGTTCGTCGACATGGCCCACGTTGCCGGTCTGGTCGCTGCCGGTCTGTACCCGAACCCGCTGCCGTACGCCGACGTGGTGACCACCACCACCCACAAGACCCTGCGCGGTCCGCGTGGCGGCCTGATCCTGGCCAAGGCCAACGAAGAAATCGAGAAGAAGCTCAACGCAGCCGTATTCCCGGGTGCCCAGGGCGGCCCGCTGATGCACGTGATCGCCGGTAAAGCGGTGTGCTTCAAGGAAGCGCTGGAGCCAGGTTTCAAGGCTTACCAGCAACAAGTGATCGATAACGCCCAGGCCATGGCCGGCGTATTTATCAAACGCGGCTACGATGTAGTGTCCGGCGGCACCGATAACCACCTGTTCCTGGTCAGCCTGATTCGTCAGGGCCTCACCGGCAAAGAGGCGGATGCAGCACTCGGTCGCGCCCACATCACCGTGAACAAGAACGCTGTCCCGAACGATCCACAGTCGCCGTTCGTCACTTCTGGCCTGCGCATCGGCACCCCTGCGGTGACCACGCGCGGCTTCAAGGTGACCCAGTGCGTCACGCTGGCCGGCTGGATCTGCGACATCCTCGACAACCTCGGCGACGCCGATGTCGAAGCGAACGTCGCGCAGCAAGTGTCGGCCCTGTGCGCGGACTTCCCGGTTTATCGCTGAGCGCGGTTTTGGAGTAAATGACTATGCAACGCTACTCGGGCTTCGGCCTCTTCAAACACTCCCTCAGCCATCATGAAAACTGGCAGAAAATGTGGCGCACGCCGACCCCTAAAAAGGTCTACGACGTGGTCATCGTCGGCGGTGGCGGGCATGGTCTCGCCACGGCTTACTACCTGGCCAAGGAACACGGCATCACCAACGTGGCCGTGGTCGAAAAAGGCTGGCTGGGCGGCGGTAACACCGCGCGCAACACCACCATCGTTCGCTCCAACTACCTGTGGGACGAGTCGGCGCACCTGTACGAACACGCGATGAAACTGTGGGAAGGCCTGTCCCAGGACCTGAACTACAACGTGATGTTCTCCCAGCGCGGCGTCTACAACCTGTGCCACACCCTGCAGGACATTCGTGATTCCGAGCGTCGGGTCAGCGCCAACCGCCTCAACGGCGTGGACGGCGAACTGCTCGATGCCAAGCAAGTAGCGGACGAGATTCCGTACCTCGACTGCTCCAAGAACACTCGCTACCCGGTGATGGGCGCTACCGTCCAGCGTCGCGGCGGCGTCGCCCGTCACGATGCCGTGGCATGGGGCTTTGCCCGTGCCGCTGACGCACTCGGCGTGGACCTGATCCAGCAGACCGAAGTGATCGGTTTCCGCAAGGAAAACGGTGTGTGCATCGGCGTTGAAACCAACAAGGGCTTCATCGGCGCCAAGCGTGTCGGCGTGGTCACGGCCGGTAACTCCGGGCACATGGCCAAACTCGCCGGTTTCCGTCTGCCGATCGAATCCCACCCGCTGCAAGCGTTGGTGTCGGAGCCGATCAAGCCGATTATCGACAGCGTGATCATGTCCAACGCCGTACACGGTTACATCAGCCAGTCCGACAAGGGCGACCTGGTGATCGGCGCCGGTATCGACGGCTACAACGGCTACGGCCAGCGTGGTTCGTACCCGGTGATCGAGCACACCATCCAGGCCATCGTCGAGATGTTCCCAGTGCTGTCCCGCGTACGCATGAACCGCCAGTGGGGCGGCATCGTCGACACCACGCCGGATGCCTGCCCGATCATCTCGAAAACCCCGGTACCAAACATGTTCTTCAACTGCGGTTGGGGCACCGGTGGCTTCAAGGCAACACCTGGCTCGGGCAACGTGTTTGCCGCGAGCCTGGCCAAGGGTGAAATGCACCCATTGGCCGCACCTTTCTCCATCGACCGTTTCCACAACGGTGCGTTGATCGATGAACACGGCGCTGCTGCGGTTGCCCACTAACAGGAGAAATCCCCATGTTGCATATCTTCTGTCCTCACTGCGGCGAGCTGCGCTCTGAAGAGGAATTCCACGCATCCGGCCAGGCGCACATCCCGCGTCCACTGGATCCGAACACCTGCACCGACGAGGAGTGGGGCGACTACATGTTCTTCCGCGATAACCCTCGCGGCCTGCACCACGAGCTGTGGGATCACGTTGCCGGTTGCCGTCAGTACTTCAACGTCACCCGCGACACCGTGACCTACGAGATTCTCGAGACTTACAAGATCGGCACCAAGCCACAATTCACCGACAAGACCGATAGCTCGAAAGCGGCTACGACGGCTCTGGGAGAGAAGGTATGAGCCAGATCAATCGCCTGTCCAACGGCGGACGGATCGACCGCAACAAAGTGCTGAGCTTCACCTTCAACGGCCAGACCTACAAAGGCTTTGAAGGCGATTCCCTGGCCGCTGCACTGCTGGCCAACGGCGTCGACATCATCGGTCGCAGCTTCAAGTATTCCCGTCCGCGCGGCATCTTCGCCGCCGGTGCCGAAGAGCCGAACGCCGTGCTGCAGATCGGCGCGACCGAAGCTACGCAGATCCCGAACGTACGCGCCACGCAACAAGCGCTGTACCAGGGCCTGGTCGCCACCAGCACCAACGGCTGGCCGAGCGTGAACAACGACATGATGGGGATTCTCGGCAAGGTCGGCGGCAAGCTGATGCCGCCGGGCTTCTACTACAAAACCTTCATGTACCCGCAATCGTTCTGGATGACTTACGAGAAGTACATTCGTAAGGCTGCCGGTCTTGGCCGCTCGCCGACCGAGAACGATCCGGACACCTACGACTACATGAACCAGCACTGCGACGTGCTGATCGTCGGCGGTGGCCCGGCTGGCCTGGCCGCTGCTTTGGCAGCCGCTCGCAGCGGTGCTCGCGTCATTCTGGCCGATGAGCAGGAAGAGTTCGGCGGCAGCCTGCTCGACTCCCGCGAAAGCCTCGACGGCAAACCTGCCGTGGAATGGGTCGCCAGCGTCCTCGACGAACTGAAGAACACCCCGGACGTGCTGCTGTTGCCGCGCGCCACGGTCAACGGCTACCACGACCATAACTTCCTGACCATTCACGAGCGCCTGACCGATCACCTCGGCGACCGCGCCCCGATTGGCCAGGTGCGTCAGCGCATCCACCGGGTTCGCGCCAAGCGTGTGGTGCTGGCGACCGGCGCTCACGAGCGTCCACTGGTCTACGGCAACAACGACGTGCCGGGCAACATGCTCGCCGGCGCTGTGTCGACTTACGTCCGTCGCTACGGCGTGGCACCGGGTAAAAAACTGGTGCTGTCGACCAACAACGATCACGCCTACCGCGTTGCACTGGATTGGCTCGACGCCAGTCTGCAAGTGGTGGCCATCGCCGACGCCCGCAGCAATCCGCGTGGTGCACTGGTTGAAGAAGCCCGTGCCAAAGGCATTCGCATCCTGACCGGCAGCGCCGTGATCGAGGCCCGTGGCAGCAAGCACGTGACCGCCGCTCGCGTTGCAGCGATCGACGTCAAAGCCCACGCCGTGACCAGCCCTGGCGAGTGGCTCGAATGCGACCTGGTTGCCAGTTCTGGCGGTTACAGCCCGGTGGTTCACCTGGCTTCGCACTTGGGTGGCAAGCCAATCTGGCGTGAAGACATCCTCGGTTTCGTACCGGGCGAAGCACCGCAGAAACGCGTGTGCGTCGGTGGCATCAACGGCGTCTACGGCCTCGGCGATTCGCTGGCCGACGGTTTTGAAGGCGGCGCTCGCGCAGCCAGCGAAGCCGGGTTCAGCGTGGTCGAAGGCACCTTGCCGAAAGCCCTGAGCCGTCTGGAAGAGCCTACGTTGGCGCTGTTCCAGGTGCCGCACGAAAAGAACACCGCACGTGCGCCGAAGCAATTCGTCGACCTGCAAAACGACGTCACCGCCGCCGCCATCGAACTGGCGACCCGCGAGGGCTTCGAGTCGGTCGAGCACGTCAAACGCTACACCGCACTGGGCTTCGGCACCGACCAGGGCAAGCTCGGCAACGTCAACGGCCTGGCCATCGCGGCCCGTTCGCTGAACGTGACCATCCCGCAGATGGGCACCACCATGTTCCGTCCGAACTACACGCCGGTGACTTTCGGCGCCGTGGCCGGCCGTCACTGTGGGCACATCTTCGAACCTGTACGCTTCACTGCGCTGCATCACTGGCACGTGAAGAATGGCGCCGAATTCGAAGACGTCGGTCAATGGAAGCGTCCTTGGTACTTCCCGAAAAACGGTGAAGACATTCACGCCGCCGTGAAACGCGAATGCAAAGCCGTGCGCGACAGCGTCGGCCTGCTGGATGCGTCGACCCTCGGCAAGATCGACATTCAAGGCCCGGATGCGCGTGAGTTCCTCAACCGCGTCTACACCAACGCCTGGACCAAGCTCGACGTGGGCAAGGCGCGTTATGGCCTGATGTGCAAAGAAGACGGCATGGTCTTCGACGACGGCGTCACCGCTTGCCTCGCCGATAACCATTTCGTGATGACCACCACCACCGGCGGCGCTGCGCGCGTGCTGCAATGGCTGGAAATCTACTCACAGACCGAATGGCCAGAGTTGAAGGTGTACTTCACTTCCGTGACGGATCACTGGGCAACCATGACCTTGTCCGGGCCGAACAGCCGCAAGCTGCTCAGCGAAGTCACCGACATCGACCTGAGCAACGAAGCCTTCCCGTTCATGACCTGGAAAGAAGGTCTGGTCGGCGGTGTACCGGCGCGGGTGTTCCGGATCTCGTTTACCGGTGAGCTGTCGTACGAAGTCAACGTGCAAGCCGACTACGCCATGGGCGTGCTCGAAAAAATCGCCGAGGCCGGCAAGCAGTACAACCTGACGCCGTACGGCACCGAAACCATGCACATCCTGCGTGCGGAGAAGGGCTTCATCATCGTCGGTCAGGACACTGACAGCTCGATGACCCCGGACGACCTGAACATGGGCTGGTGTGTCGGTCGCACCAAACCGTTCTCGTGGATCGGCTGGCGTGGCATGAACCGTGAAGACTGCGTGCGTGATCAACGTAAACAACTGGTGGGCCTGAAGCCGATCGATCCGACCAAATGGCTGCCGGAAGGTGCGCAACTGGTGTTCAACACCAAGCAGACGATCCCGATGACGATGGTCGGTCACGTCACCTCCAGCTACCTGCACAACTCCCTCGGCTATTCGTTTGCCATGGGCGTGGTCAAGGGCGGCTTGAAGCGGATCGGCGAGCGCGTATTCGCACCGCTGGCCGATGGCAGCGTGATCGAGGCGGAAATCGTTTCTTCGGTGTTCTTCGATCCGAAAGGCGATCGCCAGAACATCTGACACCACAGCCCCTGTAGGAGCGAGGCTTGCCCGCGAAGAACGATGACGCGGTGCCTCAGTAAAACCGAGTCGATGCCTTCGCGGGCAAGCCTCGCTCCCACAGGTGAGATGCAAGAACTTCAGGAACAGGTGCTTTATGACCGCAGCCAATGTTTACCAACAACGCCCAACCACCGGGGCCAAGGCCGAGTCGTCGCTGCATCATGCCGACCTCGCCAGCCTGGTCGGCAAGGGCCGCAAAAACGCCGGCGTGATCGTGCGTGAGAAAAAACTCCTCGGCCACCTGACCATCCGTGGCGATGGCCACGATGCCGCGTTCGCCGCTGGCGTGCACAAGGCCCTGGGCATCGAATTGCCGAGCGCGCTGACCGTCATCGTCAAGGGCGAAACCAGCCTGCAATGGATGGGGCCGGATGAGTATTTGCTGATCGTGCCGACCGGCGAAGAATTTGCCGCCGAGAAAAAACTCCGTGAAGCGCTGGGCGACCTGCACATCCAGATCGTCAACGTCAGCGGTGGCCAGCAGATCCTCGAACTGAGCGGTCCGAACGTGCGCCAGGTGCTGATGAAGTCCACCAGCTACGACGTACACCCCAACAGCTTCCCGGTCGGCAAGGCTGTCGGCACCGTGTTTGCCAAGTCGCAACTGGTGATCCGCCACACCGCCGAAGACACCTGGGAACTGCTGATCCGTCGCAGCTTCTCGGATTACTGGTGGTTGTGGTTGCAGGATGCGGCGGCCGAGTACGGGCTTAGCGTTCAGGCCTGAGATTTTATCGCCGGCAAGCCGGCTCCTGCATGTTGTTCATCTGACCTGTAGGAGCCGGCTTGCCGGCGATCAACCGCGCAGCGGTTGCCCATAACAACAGGAGTCACCGCACTATGAGCCGCGCCCCAGACACATGGATTCTGACCGCCGACTGCCCAAGCGTCCTCGGCACCGTGGACGCGGTGACCCGCTTTCTGTTCGAGCAGGGCTGCTACGTCACCGAGCACCATTCGTTCGATGACCGGCTCTCGGGTCGTTTCTTCATTCGCGTGGAATTCCGTCAGCCAGACGGCTTCGACGAACAAGCCTTCCGCGCCGGGCTGGAAGAGCGTGGCCAGGCGTTCGGCATGATTTTCGAGCTGACCCCGCCGCATCACCGCCCGAAAGTGGTGATCATGGTCTCCAAGGCCGATCACTGCCTCAACGATTTGCTCTACCGCCAACGCATCGGCCAGTTGTCGATGGACGTCGCCGCTGTGGTTTCCAACCACCCGGACCTCAAGCCGTTGGCCGACTGGCACCAGATTCCGTACTACCACTTCCCGCTCGACCCGAACGACAAGCCGTCGCAAGAGCGCCAGGTGTTGCAGGTGATCGAAGAATCCGGTGCCGAGCTGGTGATCCTTGCGCGCTACATGCAGGTGTTGTCGCCGGAGCTGTGCCGCAAACTCGATGGCAAGGCGATCAATATCCACCACTCCCTGCTGCCCGGTTTCAAAGGCGCCAAGCCGTATCACCAGGCCTATAACAAGGGCGTGAAACTGGTCGGCGCCACGGCGCATTACATCAACAACGATCTGGACGAAGGCCCGATCATCGCCCAGGGCGTGGAGGTGGTGGACCACAGTCATTACCCGGAAGATTTGATCGCCAAGGGGCGGGATATCGAGGGGCTGACGTTGGCGCGGGCGGTTGGGTATCACATCGAAAGAAGGGTGTTTTTGAACGCCAATCGCACCGTCGTTCTTTAGATCGCCTTCGCGGGCAAGCCTCGCTCCTACAGGTGAGCGAGTTGCCCTTGTAGGAGCGAGTGGTGCGGCATCCCGACTTGCCCGCGAAGGGGCCATAACAAACAACACAATACACACAGGCAATAACCCGAGCAATCAACGCGCCGCCGATCCTGGGCGACGCGGCTATTACATAAAAACAACAGCGAGGTGAAAGCATGTCTGGCAATCGTGGTGTGGTGTATCTCGGCGCTGGCAAGGTCGAAGTACAGAAAATCGACTATCCGAAAATGCAGGACCCGCGTGGCAGGAAGATCAACCACGCCGTGATCCTGCGCGTGGTTTCCACCAACATCTGTGGTTCCGACCAGCACATGGTGCGCGGTCGTACCACTGCTCAAACCGGTCTGGTACTGGGTCACGAAATCACCGGTGAAGTGATCGAGAAGGGCAGCGACGTCGAGAACCTGCAGATCGGCGACCTGGTGTCCGTTCCGTTCAACGTGGCTTGCGGGCGCTGCCGTTCCTGCAAGGAAATGCACACCGGCGTCTGCCTCAGCGTTAACCCGGCACGTCCGGGCGGTGCTTACGGTTACGTCGACATGGGCGACTGGACCGGCGGCCAGGCTGAGTACGCAATGGTGCCGTACGCTGACTTCAACCTGCTGAAACTGCCTGACCGCGATCGCGCGATGGAAAAAATCCGCGACCTGACCTGCCTCTCCGACATCCTGCCGACCGGTTACCACGGCGCAGTGACTGCCGGCGTTGGCCCAGGCAGCACGGTGTACATCGCCGGTGCCGGTCCGGTTGGTCTGGCGGCTGCCGCTTCCGCTCGCCTGCTGGGTGCGGCAGTGGTCATCGTCGGTGACGTCAACACCGTTCGCCTGGCGCACGCCAAGGCGCAGGGCTTTGAAATCGCCGACCTGTCCCTGGACACGCCACTGCACGAACAAATCGCCGCATTGCTGGGCGAGCCAGAAGTGGATTGCGCCATCGACGCCGTGGGCTTCGAAGCGCGTGGTCACGGCCATGACGGCGTGAAGCACGAGGCTCCGGCCACCGTACTCAACTCGTTGATGGGCGTGGTTCGGGTAGCCGGCAAAATCGGTATCCCAGGCCTGTACGTGACTGAAGACCCGGGTGCCGTGGACGCGGCCGCGAAAATGGGCAGCCTGAGCATTCGCTTCGGTCTGGGCTGGGCCAAATCCCACAGCTTCCACACCGGCCAGACTCCGGTGATGAAGTACAACCGCCAGCTGATGCAGGCGATCATGTGGGACCGCATCAACATCGCCGAAGTGGTGGGCGTTCAGGTGATCAGCCTGGATCAAGCACCTCAGGGCTACGGTGAGTTCGATGCAGGCGTGCCGAAGAAGTTTGTGATCGATCCACACAAACTGTTCAGCGCGGCATAAGGCTTCACGCAATGCAAAACGGCGACCCTCGGGTCGCCGTTTTTGTTTGAGTCATCCATCTGTCCAGTGACGAACGGGCTCAAAATGGGCGTAGCGCTGAGGAACATGCCGGCAGAAGCCGAGTCAAATCGGCAGGTTTTTCCGCCCATTGCCGGGCGGTTTTCATGGCGCAAGAGGATGTCTGGATGAAGTTTTCACGTGGTTTTGTACTGGCATCGCTCATGACTCTGGTGGCCAGTCCGGTCTTCGCTCAGTTCAGCTTGAGCGATGCAGCCAGTGCCATTTCCGGCATGAAGGACGATAACGCCACCACAGCGGCAGCGCCGACTGCTGAAACAGCCGATCTGCTGGGTGCGCTCAGCGAGTTGAACCTGACGCCACAACAATTGCTTGGCGGTACCGGAGCGATGCTCGGCCTGGCGAAGAATCAATTGAGTTCAACCGACTATTCGGAACTGGCCCAAAGCGTACCGGGCATCGACATGCTGTCCGGCGGCGGTGAACTGGGGGCCATCGCCGGTTTGCTCGGTTCGTCCGGCAAGGTGGCCGGGCTGGACAATGTCTTGGGCAACGTCAAGGACACCAATGACCTTAACAATGCGTTCAGCGCATTGGGCATGGAAAGCGGCATGATCGGTCAGTTTGCCCCGCTGATTCTGCAATACCTCGGTCAGCAGGGCGTCGCCGGTTCGCTGCTGCAGAACCTGGGCGGGATCTGGGGCGCCGGCACCTGATTCAGCGGCGCTCGGCGCGCAAGGCGTCGATGCGCCGGTCCTTCTCGATCCAGAGCTGGTTGACCCAGTTCTGGACCGTTTCGCGAAACACCGGATCGTTCTCGTAATCGCCCTGCCACAGCGCGGGGTCGAGTTCGCGGGTCTTGATGTCAATGATGACCCTCGGCACGTTGCCGCTGATCAAATCCCAAAACCCCGGAATCTTCTGCTGCGGATACACCACCGTCACATCGAGAATGGCGTCCAACTGTTCACCCATTGCCGCCAGCACAAACGCCACGCCGCCAGCCTTGGGCTTGAGCAAATGGGTGAACGGTGACTGCTGCTGAGTGCTTTTCGCCGCCGTGAGCCGGGTGCCTTCCAGGTAATTGACCACCGTCACGGGCTGGCGCTTGTACAGTTCGCACGCCGCTTTGGTGATCTCCAGGTCCTTGCCGGCAAGCGTCGGGTTCTTCGCCAGAAATGCCTTGGTGTAACGCTTCATGAACGGGTAATCCAGCGCCCACCACGCCAGGCCCAGGAATGGCACCCAAATCAGTTCTTTCTTGAGGAAGAACTTGAAGAACGGCGTGCGCCGGTTGAGCGTCTGGATCAGTGCCGGAATGTCCACCCAGGATTGGTGGTTGCTGATCACCAGGTACGACGTGTCGACCCGCAGGTCATCGCCGCCTCGCACGTCCCATTGCGTGGGGATGCACAGACGGAAGATCAGCTTGTCGATCTCGGCCCAGGTCTCGGCGATCCACATCACTGCCGCTGATGCGTAATCACGCAAGCGGCCGGGCAGGACCAGTTTGAGCAGGGCAAACACCATCAGCGGCCCGAACAGGACCAGGGTGTTGAGCAACAGCAGCAGGGTAACGAAACAGCCGGTGAGCAGGCGGCGCATAAGTAACTCTTGAAAGCGTTTGGGCGCGCCATGATAAGCAGCTTCGGGCGACAGGCCAAATCGGGGGGAACGAATGTTTCACGGTCGCGTGGGTATGCTGGAACTGTGGCGATTGTTACGGCCTCTTCGCGGGCAAGCCTCGCTCCTACAGTGGATTGGGGGTGTACGCATGTTTTTTTGAACGACGCGAAACCCTGTAGGAGCGAGGCTTGCCCGCGAAGCGATCTCAAGAACGAACGAATTGCTCACTGACGGTCTAAAATTCCGCTGCCCACTTTCCCAGGATGCCCCTTACGTGAAATCCCTCCTCGCATTGCTTTCCCTCGTGGCCCTGCCGGTCCTGGCCGCCGAGCCGACCCTGTACGGGCGCTACGAATACATTGCGCTGCCGGAAATCGGCGGTGAAGTGCTCAAGGCCAAAATGGACACCGGCGCCCTGACCGCCTCGCTGTCGGCCAAGGACATCGAAACCTTCACTCGCGACGGCGAAGAATGGGTGCGCTTCCGCCTCGCCACCAAAGACGCGAGCAACAAGGTCTACGAACACAAGGTCGCGCGGATCAGCAAGATCAAGACCCGCTCCGAAGAGGACGAGGATGAAGATGTCGCGGCGCCCACCAAGCGCCCGGTGGTCGATCTGGAACTGTGCCTGGGCAACGTCAAGCGCACGGTCGAGGTCAACCTCACCGACCGCAGCAGCTTCAACTACCCGCTGCTGATCGGCGCCAAAGCCCTGCGTGAATTCGGCGCGGCCGTGAACCCGGCGCGACGTTTTACGGCGGACAAGCCCGACTGCTGATTTCAAGTGGTCTCATTGACGTGACGTGAGGCATGGGGCACCGTTCGCCCACTCAACTGCCGGGCTCGGACGCCATGCCTCATATCCTGATTGTCGAAGACGAAGCGGCGATTGCCGACACCCTGATTTTCGCCCTGCAGGGCGAAGGGTTCACCACGACGTGGCTGAGCCTTGGCGCCGTCGCGCTGGAGCATCAGCGGCAGACCCCGGCCGATCTGATCATTCTCGACATCGGCCTGCCGGATATCAGCGGCTTCGAAACCTGCAAGCAACTGCGCCGTTTCAGTGAAGTGCCGGTGATTTTCCTCAGCGCGCGTGATGCGGAAATCGACCGTGTCGTGGGCCTGGAAATCGGTGCCGACGATTATGTGGTCAAGCCGTTCAGCCCACGGGAAGTGGCGGCGCGCGTGCGGGCCATCCTCAAGCGCATGGCGCCGCGTGCGGTGGCCGACCCAGGATCTGCGCTGTTTCGCATCGACAACGAGCGAGTACAAATCTGCTATCGCGGTCAGTTGCTGAGCCTCACCCGCCACGAATTCCGTCTGCTGCAATGCCTGTTGGAACAACCCGAACGCGTGTTCAGCCGCGAGCAGTTGCTCGATGCGCTGGGCGTCGCCGCCGACGCCGGGTATGAGCGCAGCATCGACAGCCACATCAAGAGCGTGCGCGCCAAATTGCGTCTGGTGAAGGCTGATGCCGAACCGATCCAGACCCATCGCGGCCTCGGTTACAGCTACAGTCCGGGGCACAGCTGATGCCCTTGGGGATCCGGATATTCCTGGTCTATGTGCTGTTCATCGGCCTGACCGGTTACTTCGTGCTCAGCACCGTGATGGAGGAAATCCGCCCCGGTGTGCGTCAGTCCACCGAAGAAACCCTGGTCGATACCGCCAACCTGATGGCCGAAATCCTGCGCGATGATTTCAAGGCCGGCACGCTCAATCAGAACCGCTGGCCCGAATTGCTCAAGGCCTATGGCGAGCGGCAACCGAAGGCGAGCATCTGGGGGTTGCCGAAAAATCAGGTCAACCACCGCATCTACGTCACCGACGCCAAGGGCATCGTGGTGCTGGATTCCAGCGGTGTGGCGGTGGGTCAGGATTACTCGCGCTGGAACGATGTTCTGCTGACTTTGCGCGGTGAATACGGCGCCCGCTCCAGTCGCAGTGATCCGAACGATGCCAGCTCTTCGGTGATGCACGTTGGCGCGCCGATCCGCGACAACGGTCGGATCATCGGCGTGGTCACCGTGGCCAAACCCAATAGCTCGTTGCAGCCTTACGTCGATCGTACCGAGCGCCGATTGCTCGCGTATGGCGCCGGGCTGATCGGCCTCGGCTTGCTGTTTGGTGCGTTGCTGTCGTGGTGGCTGAGCGCAGCGCTGCGGCGCTTGACCGCTTATGCGAAAGCCGTGAGTGAAGGCCGGCGAGTCGAGGTTCCGCACTATCGCGGCGGTGAGCTGGAGCAACTGGCGACTGCTGTGGAACAGATGCGCACGCAGCTCGAAGGCAAGGCCTACGTCGAGCGTTACGTGCACACGTTGACCCATGAATTGAAAAGCCCGCTGGCGGCGATTCGTGGCGCGGCGGAGTTGCTGCAAGGGGAGATGCCGTTGGCGCAACGGCAGCGTTTTGTCAGCAACATCGACAGCGAAAGCGTGCGGATGCAGCAGTTGATCGAACGGTTGCTGAACCTGGCGCAGGTTGAGCAGCGCCAAGGCTTGGAAGAGCGGGTGGTCGTGCCGTTGGCGGATTTGGTCGATGAGCTGCTGAGTGCTCAGGCCGGGCGCATCGAAGGCAAGCGGTTACGCGTGGAGCAGGCGATTCCAGGGGATCTGGCGCTGACCGGTGAACCGTTTTTGTTGCGTCAGGCGCTGGGTAATCTGCTGGAAAATGCGCTGGATTTCACGCCGGCGAATGGCGTGCTGCGATTCAGCGCGGAGCGGATTGGCGAACAGATTGAGTTCAAACTGTTCAATCAGGCCGAAGCGATTCCCGAATACGCGTTGCCGCGATTGAGTGAGCGCTTTTATTCGTTGCCGCGTCCGGACAGTGGGCGCAAGAGCACAGGGTTGGGGCTCAATTTTGTAGAGGAAGTGGTGAAGCTGCATGGCGGGACATTGAGCATTGGCAATGTCGAGGGTGGTGTTGAAGTGACGTTGCGGCTGGCTTAGAACCGAGTCGCGGCCAATCGCCGGCCCAGTCTCCACACACTCTCCATATTCCCTCCATAAACCCCCCACACACCCATCCCAGACTCTCCCCATCCAAACAGGGAGAGTCCCATGAACCGAAATCTGACTATAAAACTCGGGGCCATTGCCCTGCTGATTCTGTTGTTGCTGATCCCGTTGCTGATGATCAACGGCGTGATCCAGGAGCGCCAGGAACTGCGCGACGGTGTGCTCGAAGACATTGCGCGCAGTTCCAGCTACAGCCAGCGCCTGAGCGGGCCGCTGATGGTGGTGCCTTATCGCAAAGTGGTGCGCACCTGGAAACTCAACGAAAAAACCAACGAGCGTTACCAGGACATCGGCGAAGAGCGCGGCCGTTTGTACTTCCTGCCGGAGCGTTTCGAACTCGACGGGCAGGTTCAGACCGAGCTGCGTTCGCGGGGCATCTACGAGGCGCGGCTGTTCCACGCCGACAACCGCATCAGCGGACACTTCTCGGTGCCGGCGCAGTTGGGCATCAAGGAAAATTTCGCCGACTACCAGTTCGATCAGCCGTTCCTCGCGGTCGGGATCAGCGACATTCGTGGCATCGAGAACGCATTGAAACTGGAACTCAATGACCAGCGCCTGGACTTCATCCCCGGCAGTCAGGTGGGCTGGTTGGGCGAAGGTGTGCACGTGACGCTGCCAGCGCTTGACCCACGTCAGGCCACAGAACTGGCCTTCGGTTTCGACCTGCGTTTGCAAGGCACCGGCCAGTTGCAGGTTCTCCCGGTGGGCAAGACCAGCAAAGTCTCGCTGGCCGCCAACTGGCCGCATCCGAGCTTCATCGGCAATTACCTGCCGACCCAGCGCGAAGTCTCCGATCAGGGCTTTACCGCGAATTGGCAGACCTCGTTTTTCTCCACCAACCTGCAAGAAGCGCTGAGCAGTTGCGTGTCCGGCGGCGACTGTGACGCGTTCAGCGGCCGCAGCTTCGGCGTGAGCTTCATCGACCCGGTGGATCAGTACCTGAAAAGCGACCGGGCAATCAAATACGCACTGCTGTTCATCGTCCTGACCTTCGCCGGTTTCTTCCTCTTCGAAGTCCTGAAGAGCCTGGCGGTGCACCCGGTGCAATACGCGTTGGTGGGCGTGGCGCTGGCGTTCTTTTATCTGCTGTTGCTGTCGTTGTCCGAGCACATCGGTTTTGCCCTGGCGTATCTGTTGTCGGCCAGCGGCTGCGTGCTGTTGATCGGTTTCTATGTCTGCCACGTGCTGCGCAGCGTGCGCCACGGCTTGAGTTTTTCGGCAGGATTGGCGGCGTTGTATGGCTTGCTCTACGGCTTGTTGAGCGCCGAGGATTACGCGCTGTTGATGGGGTCGTTGTTGCTGTTCGGGTTACTGGGCGTGTTCATGGTGCTGACCCGCAAGCTGGATTGGTACGGCATCGGGCAGAAGGCGGCCAAGCCGCTGGAATTCGATATCGGGGCGGTGGAATGAGCCGGTCGTTGGGGTTGCGTGAGGATCAGCGGGAAGGGGAGGTGTTGGCGACGCTGATTTTTGGGTTGTTTCCGGTAGATCCGGTGTGGTGCCATCGCGAGCAGGCTCGCTCCCACAGTGGATCTCCAGTGTGCACAGAATTTATACACACCACAGATCAAAATGTGGGAGCGGGCTTGCTCGCGAAGAGGCCGGAACAGTCAGCGAAAATCTAGCCCTTCGGCATCGTCGCCACCATCGAAGGCCGCTGGCTCACCTCAAAATACCAGTCCGCCAGCTTCGGATTCACCTCGCGCCATCCCAGGTCCGGATGGCGCAAATCCACGTAACCCAACGCACACGCCACACTGATCGCCGCCACATCGAAATGGCTGGTCAGCTCGGCAATCGCGTCTTTTTCCAGCAGCGCCAAGGCGCGGCGGATCTTGTCGCGTTGGCCATCGAGCCATTCGTCCCAGTGTTTTTCCGGGGCGCGCAGGGCGACTTCGTAACGCACCAGCACCGCAGCGTCCATGATCCCGTCGGCCAGGGACGCCAGGGTCAGGCGACGCCAGCGTGCCGAGCCTTCGCGTGGAATCAGCGGGTTGCCGACGTGTTGGTGGTCGAGGTAGTCGAGAATCACCCGGCTGTCATGGATGACGTTGCCGTCGGCCAGGCGCAGGGCCGGGATTTTGCTCAGCGGGTTGTCATCGATCAGGGGCAGGTCCGGGGCGACCGGGGTCAGCACACAGTTTTGCAGGGCGACGCGGTCTTGCTGACCGGTCTCGTGCAGCAGCACCATGACTTTGCGAACGAAGGGCGACAACGGGTTGTGGTAGAGGGTCATGCTCGGGGCGGACATGGCAGCATCTCGGTCGGTTTGCAGTGTCGGGAGCATAGCGCGTGGATCACGTAACTTGTAGGAGCGAAGCTTGCTCGCGAAGGGATCGCCTCGGTCTGACTGAAGGACCGAGGCGATCCCTTCGCGAGCAAGCTTCGCTCCTACAGGTTTGGTGTTGTTATCGGCGTTGCAGGAGGCCGCGCAGGGCCAGGATTGCGGGAATGCCCAAGCCGAGCCAGCTCAAACCATCCCACACGCCATCACCCAGTAACGCGGCGAACAACCCGGCAGCGCTAAGCAGCGCGATGACAATGGGCGTGGAGAAGACCTTCCAGAAGTTCGACTGCCGCGGCTTCATGCGTTGGCCTCCGCTTGTTCCAGTACAGGCCTGGCCGCTTTGCGCCGCACCACCCACAGGTAAACCCCGCTGCCGAGCACGATGATGGTCAGCACATCGAGGGTCGCCCAGAGGATTTTCATCGGCATGCCGCCGTAATCGCCGAAGTGCAACGGCTGCGACATGCCCATGGCGTCCATGTACCACGGCCGTTCGGCCACGGCGGTGACTTGCAGGGTGCTGGCGTCGATCAGCACCGGCGTCAGCAGATGCGAGGTCAGGTGCGTGCTGCCCTTCATGAACACCGCGTAATGGTGCTCACTGGAAAACCGCGTGCCGGGGAAGGCGATGAAGTCTGGCTGCATACCGGGCGCGACTTCTTTGGCGATGTCGAGCAAGCGGGTCGCAGGCGCGAGTTGCGTCAGCGCCGGCGCATCGCGATACGGTGCGACCATCGCGCTCAGGCTGTCATTGCGCCACGCGGCGATCAGCAGGTCGGTGCAGGCACTGATGACGCCGGTGACGCCGACCACCAGCGCCCAGGTCAGGGTGACGACGCCAATCAGGTTATGCAGGTCGAGCCAGCGCAGGCGCGTGGATTTGTCCTGGCGTACGGTGGCGAATTTCAACCGGCGCATGAACGGCAGGTACAGCACCGTCCCGGACACGATAGCCACTACAAACAGAATCCCCATGAACGCCAGCAGCAGCTTGCCCGGCAGGCCGGCGAACATGTCCACGTGCAGACGCAGCATGACCATCATGAAGCCGCCGTTGGCCGATGGCATCTCCAGCGCTTCACCGGTGCGGGCGTCGAGCATGAACGTGTGCGACGAATTCGGTTCGGTGCCGGCTGTGGCCGCCATGATCGCGATGGCGGCGTTCGGTTCGTCTTCGTCGAAGCCGAAATACTGCATGACCTCGCCGGGGCGATGTTTTTGGGCGGCCTGCACCAACTGCTGCAGATTCAGCTGCGGGGTGTCGGCCGGCAGTTGCTGCAACTCGGCGGCATCGCCCAGCAAGTGGTCGATTTCGTGGTGGAAGATCAACGGCAGGCCAGTCAGTGCCAGCATCAGCAGGAAGACCGTGCAGATCAGGCTGGTCCAGGTGTGGACGAAGGACCAGCGGCGAATGGTTTTGCTTTTCATGACCCATCCAAATGCAAAAGGGCCACGGCTGTACCGTGACCCTTGTGTGGCTGTAATCCGCTCAGCGGATTACCACTTGTAGTTGACTGCCGCCACGACATTGCGCTCGTCGCCGTAGTAGCACCAGGTGCCATCGCAGGTCGACAGGTAGTCCTTGTTGAACAGGTTCTTCGCGGTGACGTCAACCGAAACGCCCGCCAGTACCGGGTTGATGCGGCTCAGGTCGTAATGCACGGCGGCGTCGTACACGGTGTACGAACCCACGTGACCATTGTTGGTGTTGGCCGTGTTGCCGTATGTATCGCCGACATAACGCACGCCCGCGCCCACGCCAAACCCGTCGAGCACACCGGTGTGCCACGTGTAATCGGACCACAGGGAGGCCTGATTGCGCGGGACCAGTTTCATCCGGTTGCCCTTGTCGTCGCCCTTGAGGATCTCGGTATCGGTGTAGGTGTAGGAGCCCACCAGTTTCAGGTTGTCGGTGACATCGGAGACGGCTTCCAGCTCGATACCGCGCACTTTCAATTCACCGATCTGGCTGGTGACGTTGTTCTGCGACACCGACACGTTCTGCTGGCGAAGGTCGAACGCGGCGGCGGTCAGCAAGGTGCGGCTGCCCGGTGGCTGGTACTTCACGCCGACTTCGGTCTGCTTGCCTTCGGTGGGTTTGAACGACTTGGTCGAACTGGCATCGGCGCCCATCGAAGGCTGGAACGACTCGGTGTAGGAGATGTACGGCGTGATCCCGGAGTCGAACACGTAACTCAGGCCTGCGTTGCCGCTGAAAGCCTTGTCGCGCTGGGTGTTGGTGGCATCGCCCTGGTTATTGAACTGCGTCGAGCTGTGAATCCAGTCTTCGCGGCCGCCGAGGGTCAGGCGCCATTTGTCCAGGGAGATCTGGTCCTGGGCGTAGAGGCCGGTCTGGTTGGTTTTCTGGTTGTAGTCGTAAAAGGTGTTGTACGCGACGTTGGAGAAGTCCGCACCACGGATTGGCTTGATCACATTGCTGTCGGGCGCGTTGCCTTCCAGCCATTTGTAATTGGTGTTGGTCCGCTGGTGGTCCAGGCCCAACAGCACGACATGGCTCAGCGCACCGGTCTGGAAGTCAGCCTGGAAGTTGTTGTCCACGGCGAACTGGCTGATGTCCTCATCAACCTGATCGACCAGACGGCGCAGGGTGCCGTCCGCCGCCACGACGTCACCGAACGACGCATAGGCTTGCTGGAACGACAGGTCGCTTTTGGTGTAACGCAGGTTTTGCTTGAACTGCCAGACATCGTTCAGGCGATGGTCGAAGGCGTAACCCAGTGCGTAATAGGTGCGGTCGTAGTGATCGGAGTCCGGATCGCCAAGGTTTTTATGGTGCGAAATTTTCGCCCCGGCCGGAGAAGCCAGTTTGGTGCCTTGCAGAGGCAGGAACTGGCCGCTGACCCCGGTATCGTCGCGGGTGAACTGCGAGAGGAAGGTCAGGTGTGTATCGTCATCGATGTTCCAGGTCAGGCTCGGTGCGAGGTTGTAGCGCTTGTCATCAATGTGGTCGACCGGCATGCCGCTGTCACGCACCACACCGTCGACGCGGTACAGGAACTGACCCTCGTCATCGATTTTTCCGGTGCTGTCGAAGCTGATTTGCTTGCGATTGTTGCTGCCGACTTCGGCCCGCACTTCGTGGCTGGCAATGGCATCGGGACGGCGACTGACCATGTCGAGCATGCCGCCCGGTGGCGTCTGGCCGTATACCGAAGAGGCCGGGCCGCGCAGGAGCGTGATGCGTTCCAGGTTCCAGGTTTCAGCCTTTGGGTTGGCGTAGGAGCCTTTTGGCAACGGCAGGCCGTCGAGGAACTGGGTTGGCTCGAAGCCGCGTACGCGCAGCCAGTCGGCGCGGGAGTCGCTGCCATAGCTGCTGGCGATCACGCCTGGCATGTAACGCACGGCGTCATCGAGATTCTGTACGCCGCGATCTTCCATCTGGGCGCGGGTGATCACCGACATCGAGCGAGGTGCTTCGACAATCGGCGTATCGGTCTTGGTGCCGGCAGCGGTGCGAGTGGCGACGTAACCGTCTACCGGGCCCCAGGCGCTTTCAGTGTTTTCTACGCCGATCACGCTGGTTTCCGGCAGGGCCACCACGCCTTCCGGCATGGCCACCAGGCTGTAGGTGCCAGTGCTGCTCTGTTCCAGTTGCAGGCCGGTGCCACGCAAAGCTGCCTGCAAGGCGCCAACCGCGTCGAACTGGCCATTGACCGGTGCCGACGTCTTGCCCGCCGCCAGCGACGGATTCAGCGACAGCGCCAGGCCCGACTGGCTGGCGATCTGGTTCAACGTTGTGGCCAATGGCGCGGCCGGCAGGTTGTAGGAACGAACGCTGGACGCTTGTTCGGCGGCGATCAGTTGGCTACTGGCCAGAGGGGCGCAAAGGGCAATGGCGACCGCCAGCAGACTGGGGCGCAACAAGGTGTTTAGCGAACGGGACATGCAACGGCTCCTGAAAGGGAATACTTCTCAATTGCCTAGGTGCCGGACGAGAATCAAAAAGTGATAGGGCTGGATGAAAATAATTTCGATTCAGCAATTTTGGTGAGGCTGATGGCCTCTTCGCGGGCAAGCCTCGCTCCTACAGGGATTGTGCGTTACTCACGAAAGACTCAATCCCTGTAGGAGCGAGGCTTGCCCGCGAAGGCGTCGTGTCAGACACCGAAAAAATCAGGGCTTGGCATCAGCCTTCGCCACCGTCACCCACCACGGTGTGTGCTGTTCGATCTGCACCGGCAGCGTCGGCAACAATGCGCTCAGCGCCAGGTCGGTGTCGTGCAACGGGAAACTGCCGGTGATGCGCAAGTCGGCGATCTCGGGCGCTACGCCCAGATGCCCACGCCGATAACGACCGAGCTCGTGAACCAGGTCTTCCAGCCGTGCGTTGTCCACCACCAGCATGCCGCGCGTCCAGGCATCGGCGCCGAGGTTGAGCGCGATGATCGGCCCCAGGCCATTGTTGCGCATCAGCACTTGCTGGCCTTCGTGCAGGATCTGTTCTTCAGTGCTCGACTCGGGGTGGGCGGCCACGGCGGACTGCAACACGCTCAGGCGCGTGCCTTCTTCCTCGCGCTTGACCAGGAACCGCGTGCCCAGTGCGCGCATGCTGCCTTCGCGGGTTTCGACGATAAACGGCCGGGCGTCGCCATGACCGGTTTCGACGAGGATTTCCCCTTCCTGAAGAATCACCCGGCGCTGCTTCTCATCAAAGCGCACATCCACGGCGCTGTGAGTGTTGAGGTTGATCAGCGTGCCGTCGCTCAGGCGCAGAGTGCGTTGCTCGCCGGTGGCGGTGCGCTGATCCGCCAGCCAATAGTCGACCGGCAGATAACGATCACCGGCAAACAGCGCCAGGCCAAGTACCGCAACGATGCTGGCCACGCCACTGCCGAGTTTGCGCACCCGTCGGCGAATGCTTTCGCGCGATTGCAGCAACGCAGTGCGGGCCGGGCCGCTGGCCACGCTGAAACGCTGGTCGAGCATGCCCAACTGGCGCCAGGCGCGGGCGTGCTCTTCGTGGGCGGCGTGCCATTTGGCAAACTCTTCGCGCTCCACCGGAGTGCCGGAATCCAGCGATAATTGCCAGGCAATCGCCGCGTCCAGCACCTGTGCCGAGACGGGTTTGGAACTGACCGGGTTCACACCGGCTCACCGTACAGCGCGATGTAGCACTGACGAATGCCCTGAGCCAGGTACTGACGCACCCGCGGCACCGACACGCCCAGGCGCTGGGCGATTTCCGCGTGACCAAGACCGTCCAGACGGTTGTAGAGGAACGCCGCCCGCGCCTTGCTCGACAGCTTGCCGAGCAGGCGGTCGATGTTTTTCAGGTCTTCGAGGATCATTTGCTGTTCTTCCACCGACGGTTGTTCGCCTTCGGGGATCAGCATCAGTTCGGTGAGGTAAGCCTGTTCCAGCGCAGCGCGGCGGAAATAGTCGAACAGCAGGCCCTTGGCAATCGCCACCAGAAACGCCCGCGGTTCGCGAGGTTCATTGAGTTGATCACGGCCCAGCAAGCGCACGAAGGTGTCCTGACTCAGGTCTTCGGCCCGTTGCGGGCAGGCGACATTGCGTCGAAGCCAGGCCAATAGCCAACTGCGGTGGTCGCGATATAACGCACCGACGAGCTCACTGTGGGGGCTTTGGACTGACGACACGCAGCATCACCGATTGGGAAGTGTTAACTAACGAGAATTGTTCGCGATTGTGGCAGAGGCGGGGGAGGTAAGCAATTGGCCACTGGTCAGGTGGTTTTGGTGGGGGGCAGTTGGACCGTGTCATCGTTCTTCGCGGGCAAGCCTCGCTCCTACAGGATGGTGCGTTGCTCACGAACAACGTAAACCCTGTAGGAGCGAGGCTCGCCCGCGAAGGCGCCAGATCAGACGCCGCGAATTCAGAACGAAGGCGCCCGCTGCCTGCGCTTCCACTGACTCAACCGCTGTTGCAGATTCAACGGGCTATGAATCTGCTGCTGCCGCGCGCGGCTGAACAGGATCAGCGCCAGCTCGGCGGTCGCCAGCGCATCGGCACTGGCGTTGTGGCGTTCGAACACCTCGAGCTTGAACCAGTCGATCCACTCATCCAGCCCCGCCTCGCGAATGTGCGCCTGGGGGCAGAGCAGGGGGGCGATATCCGCCACATCCAGAAACGGATGCTGCAACTTGTAGCCCAGATGATCTTTCAGTGCGCGACCGAGCATGTGCTGATCAAACGGCGCATGAAACGCCAGTACCGGGCTGTCGCCCACAAACTCCATGAACTCGACCAACGCCTGCGCCGGATCACTGCCGGCGGCAATCGCGCTCGGGCCCAGGCCGTGAATCAACACGCTCGGCGCCACTTTCATGTCCGCGCATTGCAGGGTGCGTTCGAACTGCTGACTGAAGTCGATCGCCCCGTCCTCAATCACCACGGCACCGATGGACAACACCCGATCCTTGTTCAGGTTCAACCCCGTGGTTTCCAGATCCAGCACCACCCAGCGCTGCTCGCGCAGGCTGCATTCTCTGAGCTCGGCCCGCGCCGGCAAACGTTGCAGACGTTGCTGCAATTCCCCGGACAGCATCGGCCCTGCCGGGCGCAGCCATGAAAACAGGCTCATAGCTGATACCGCAGGGTCAGGCTGCTTTGCAGGCGTTGGGCCTGGCGCAGGGATTCACGCAGGATGCGTCGGTCCAGATGATTGAGGCTGTCGGGATCGACCCGGTTGGAGTAGGGCAAATTCTCCCGGGTCTGTAGCTGATGTTGCTGCATGCGGGTTTGCTGAATGAAGTGATACGCCTCTTCGTACGCCGCCCCGTCCTGTCGATCGATGACTTCTTTGTCGACCAACTGGCGAAAGCGTTCCAGCGTATTGTTCGCCTCGATGCCATGGGCCAAGGCCAACAGTCGGGCGCCGTCGACAAACGGGGTCAGGCCCTGGACTTTCAGGTCCAGCGTGGCTTTCTCGCCATTTTTGCGCGCCAGCACAAACTCGCGGAAACGCCCTACGGGTGGACGGTTGCGCAGGGCGTTCTCGGCCATCATTCGCTGGAACAATCGGTTGTCGGCAACCTGATCGAGAATCCCCCGACGCAACTGCTCGCAGCTTTGCTCGTCGCCCCAGACCACGCGCAGGTCGAAATAGATGCTCGATCCCAGCAGGTTTTCCGGCGTCGCCTCACGAATAAATGCCGCAAAACGCCGCGCCCATTCGGCCCGGGACAGACACAGCTCGGGGTTGCCGGCCATGATGTTGCCTTTGCACAGGGTGAAACCGCAGAGCGCCAGGCTCTGGTTGATCTGCTGAGCGATGGGCAGCAACTTGCCGCGAATCTCGGCGGCGTGCGCGGCGTCCCGCGCTTCGAACAGAATGCCGTTGTCCTGGTCAGTGTGCAGCGTCTGCTCGCGGCGGCCTTCGCTGCCGAAACACAACCAACTGAACGGCACACCCGGGTCGCCTTTCTCGGCGAGGGTCAGTTCGATCACCCGGCACACGGTGTGATCGTTGAGCAGGGTGATGATGTGGGTGATCTGGGTCGAAGACGCACCGTGGGCCAGCATGCGCTCGACCAATTGACCGATCTCGCCGCGCAGCGCCACCAGGTTTTCCACGCGCTGGGCGCTGCGGATGGTTCGCGCCAGATGCACGAGGTCGACCCGTTGCAGGGAAAACAAGTCGCGCTCCGAGACCACGCCGCACAGACGTTGGTCCTTGACCAGGCAGACGTGGGCGATGTGCCGCTCGGTCATGGCAATCGCGGCATCGAAGGCGCTGTGGTCCGGCGTCAGGAAAAACGGCGCTTGGGTCATGTGCCGTTCAATGGCTTCGTTGAAGTCGTTGATGCCTTCGGCCACCACGTGGCGCAGGTCGCGCAGGGTGAAAATACCCAACGGCGCCTTGTGTTCATCGACCACCACAATGCTGCCGACCTGCTGCTCGTGCATCAGGGTGACCGCTTCCCGCAGCGGCGTGGTCGGGCTGCACGTCACCGGGTGACGCATGGCCAATTCGCCCAGACGGGTATTCAGCGAGTATTGGGTGCCGAGGGTTTCCACGGCTTTTTGCTGGACTTGCTGGTTGACCTGGTCTAGCAAACTGCTCACGCCGCGTAGGGCAAAGTCGCGAAACGCGTTGGAAAGTGCGAACAGTTTGATGAACGCCAGCTTGTTCAGCTGTAGGCAAAAGGTGTCTTCGGCCGCCAGGTGTTCGGTGCGCGTCGCACGCTCACCCAGCAGCGCGGCGAGGGGGAAACATTCGCCGGTGGTGATTTCGAAGGTGGTTTCCGTGCCGCCCTTGGCCGTGTGGGGACGTTCACCCACGACCCGGCCCTGTTTGACGACGTAGAAATGCTCAACCGGGCCATCGGCGGGCTTGATGATGCTCTCGCCGGGGGCATAAAAACGTAGCTGACATTGTTCAACCAGGTACGCCAGGTGAGCGTGTTCCATTTGATTGAAGGGCGGGAAGCGCTGAAGGAATTGCAAAGTGCCCTGGATGTTCTGCAATACCGCGGTTTTCCCTGCCTGTGTGAAGGCGTCCGCTTTACTCATAACCATTACCGCAGTCTTTTATGAATTGTTGTTGTCGGGTGACTCAGTCATGGTCGGCCCCTGCGCGCAGGGTGCCCATTGGACGTAAGTCTAGGTCGGGCCTTGCGGCGATGAAATTTCGGAAATGCCTTACACAATCTTGGGAAGAACCTATCCTTCCCCCTATAGGAAATAAATCCGACGAAGTGCACATTGACGGCCCGCTTAGCGATGTCTCACCACTGTGCTAGGGAATGATATTGGAAACTTAGAGAAAACCATGTCCGACCACGATATTTTGAGTGACGCCGAGCGCGAGGCGCTGAGTGCCGTCATGCTGGAACCCGACTTGCCGCCGCAACGGGTGCTGATCGTCGATGACGATAAAGATGCGCGCGAGCTGTTGTCGGAGATTCTAGGTCTGGATGGTATTCGTTGCATGACCGCAGCCAGCGGTGAAACCGCGCTAAAGATGCTGGCGGAGAAACCATCGATAGGCCTGGTGATTACTGATCTGCGGATGGGCCACATTGATGGCCTGGAGTTGATCCGCAAGGTCCGTGAGTCCGTTCGGGGCGCCATGCCGTTCATCATCGTTTCCGGCGATGCCGACGTGAAGGACGCAATTGCCGCCATGCATTTGAGTGTGGTGGATTTTTTGCTCAAGCCTATTGATAGCGCGAAACTGCTAAAGCTGGTCAAGCATGAGTTGGGGTTGGAGCCCTGATCCAGGCTATCTGTTGCCCATTTGATCGCCTTCGCGGGTAAGTCGGATCGCCGCATCGCTCGCTCCTACAGGATGGTGCGTTGCTCATGAACAACGTAAGCCCTGTAGGAGCGAGGCTTGCCCGCGAAGGCAACACCACTGATCTCAAGCAAACAAAAAAGGCCCTGATCCGAAGATCAGGGCCTTTTTTTGTCCAGCGCAAACGCTCAGTTACAGGCCATTGGCAGCCTTGAACTCGCGACGACGACGGTGCAGAACCGGCTCGGTGTAGCCGTTTGGCTGTTTGGTGCCTTCAACCACCAGTTCGACCGCCGCCTGGAAGGCGATGTTGCTGTCGAAGTTCGGTGCCAGCGGACGGTACAGCGCGTCGTTGGCGTTCTGACGGTCAACCACCGGCGCCATGCGCTTGAGGCTTTCCATCACTTGCGCTTCGGTGACGATGCCATGACGCAACCAGTTGGCGATGTGCTGGCTGGAGATACGCAGCGTGGCACGGTCTTCCATCAGGCCGATGTCATTGATGTCCGGCACTTTCGAGCAACCAACACCCTGGTCGATCCAGCGCACCACGTAACCGAGAATGCCCTGGGCGTTGTTGTCCAGTTCGTTCTTGATCTGTTCCGCGGTCCACTGCGGGTTTACCGCCAGCGGGATGGTCAGGATGTCATCCACCGAGGCGCGTGCACGTTTGGCCAGTTCGGCCTGACGGGCAAACACGTCGACCTTGTGGTAGTGCAGCGCGTGCAGCGCGGCAGCCGTTGGCGATGGCACCCAAGCAGTGTTGGCGCCGGCCAATGGGTGAGCGATTTTCTGTTCAAGCATCGCCGCCATCAGGTCGGGCATCGCCCACATGCCTTTACCGATTTGCGCGCGACCTTGCAGGCCGGTGCTCAAACCGATATCGACGTTCCAGTTCTCGTAGGCACCGATCCACTTCTCGGCCTTCATGTCGGCCTTGCGCACCATCGGGCCGGCTTCCATGGAGGTGTGGATTTCATCGCCCGTACGGTCGAGGAAACCGGTGTTGATGAACACCACGCGCTCGCTGGCGGCCTTGATGCAGGCCTTGAGGTTGACCGTGGTGCGGCGCTCCTCGTCCATGATCCCGACTTTCAGGGTATTGCGCGGCAGGCCGAGCACGTCTTCGATGCGACCGAACAGCTCGTTGGTGAACGCAGCTTCTTCCGGACCGTGCATCTTCGGCTTCACGATGTAGACCGAACCGGTGCGGCTGTTCTTGCGCGAGCTGTTGCCGTTGAGGCTGTGGATCGCCGCCAGGCAGGTCACCAGACCGTCGAGAATGCCTTCCGGCACTTCGTTGCCGTCTTTATCGAGGATCGCGTCGATGGTCATCAGGTGACCGACGTTGCGCACGAACAACAGCGAACGACCGTGCAGGCTCAGTTCCTTGCCATCGACGCCGGTGTAGGTGCGGTCGGCGTTCATGGTACGGGTAAAGGTCTTGCCGCCCTTGGAGACTTCTTCCGACAGGTCGCCCTTCATCAGGCCGAGCCAGTTGCGGTAGATCACCACTTTGTCATCGGCATCGACGGCGGCGACGGAGTCTTCGCAGTCCATGATGGTGGTGAGTGCAGCTTCCATCAGGATGTCTTTGACGCCGGCAGCGTCGGTCTGGCCGACGGGGGTGCTGGCATCGACCTGGATTTCGAAATGCAGGCCGTTGTTTTTCAGCAGGATCGCGGTCGGTGCAGCGGCATCGCCGTGGAAACCGATCAGCTGAGCGTCGTTGCGCAGGCCGCTGTTGCTGCCGCCTTTGAGGGCGACCACCAGTTTGCCGCCGACGATCTTGTAGCCGATGGAGTCGACGTGCGAGCCGGCAGCCAATGGCGCCGCTTCGTCGAGGAAGGCGCGGGCGAAGGCGATCACCTTGTCGCCGCGAACCTTGTTGTAGCCTTTGCCTTTTTCCGCGCCGTCAGCTTCGCTGATGGCGTCGGTGCCGTAGAGCGCGTCATACAGCGAACCCCAGCGGGCGTTCGAAGCATTGAGCGCGAAACGCGCATTCATCACCGGCACCACGAGCTGCGGGCCGGCCATGCGGGCGATTTCGTCATCGACGTTTTGCGTCGTTGCCTGGAAATCGGCCGCTTCTGGCAGCAGATAACCGATGTCTTGCAAGAAGGCCTTATAAGCCACGGCGTCGTGCGCCTGACCGGCACGGGATTGGTGCCAGCCGTCGATACGAGCCTGGAAATCATCGCGTTTGGCGAGTAGGGCTTTGTTCTTCGGCGCCAGGTCGTGAATGACCTTGTCGGCACCGGCCCAGAATTTATCGGCGGTGAGGCCGGTTCCGGGAATGGCTTCGTTGTTCACGAAGTCGAACAGGACTTTGGCGACCTGCAGGCCACCGACTTGAACGTGTTCAGTCATTGCTTGCCTCACTCTGCTCAGCTATTTCGCTTTTCAGCTCTTCAAATTAACAATGAAGCCTCTGGCTATTTAAACCACAAACCCCTTCCACCAGTACATGCCATTTCGGGCGGCTGGGATGGAACCGATCAACGGCGTTGAGGCCTTGCTGATAGGGCTTTCAGGGCTGCGACCGCGCCTGTGGCAGACATCGATCCAACGTTATGTAGTGCGCGCTGCGGCATACTACATGATGAATTGCGGTTGTGAAAATTAGACTAATTACGTCGTTCTGCGACCCCGTGACGCATTGCAGTCACGTCGGGGATAGGGATGTTCTCAAAAAAGTATGAGATTGTTCCAGTTAAATATAAGAAGTTGTACACGATTTGTATTTTGACCGGGGGAATGGTGTCGTCCCGTTCGCGGGCAAGCCTCGCTCCTACAGGGATGGCGCAGGTCTTGTAGGAGCGAGGCTTGCCCGCGAAGGCGTCGGCCGATTCAGCGCAGCAACATCCCTTGCCTATACTTCTCTTTCTACAACAAAAGAGGGCTGCGCCATGGACCACCTCGTACTCACTGTTTTCGCACCGGACAAACCTGGGCAGGTCGAGCGCATCGCCCAGTGCATTGCCGAGCACGGCGGCAACTGGCTGGAAAGCCGCATGTCACGCATGGCCGGGCAGTTTGCCGGGATTCTTCGGGTGGGTGTACCAGCCGAGGCCTACGACGAATTGGTCGATGCCTTACAGGCGTTGTCCGTCCATGGCATTCGCGTGCTGATCGCCGAAAGCGGCATCGAACAATCCTGCACCTGGAAACCGATTGCCATGGAACTGGTCGGCAATGATCGTCCGGGGATCGTGCGCGACATCACGCGTTTGTTGAGTGAGCAAGGGGTCAACCTGGAGCGGCTGGTGACGGAAGTGCGTCCGGCGCCTATGAGCAGCGAGCCGTTGTTCCACGCCGAAGCGATTCTTGCGGTGCCGCTGACCTTGTCGCTGGACGTGTTGCAGTCGCGCCTGGAAACCCTGGCGGACGATTTGATGGTGGAGTTGGTATTGCGCAGCGACCCCTGACAGGGTTATCCAAGTTATACGTGCACCTGCCTGTGGATAACCTGTAGAGACAGCCCGCCAGCCCACGCCGGCCGGGCTTCTTCAAGATCTGATCAAAAAACCATCAGTTTCAACAAGTTGCGCACAAACGCCGGGGATCACGCTGTGGATAACCTTGGGAAGGATCGATGCAGGCCACGAGAGGCGTGGCCTGCAGAGGTTTGTGCGATTTTTGATCAGCTGCGGCGGCGCAGACTTATCCACGCATCGATGCTGTAAACCGCCAGGCCTGCCCAGATAAAGATGAAGGCGACCAGTGTGCTGGACGACAGATGCTCGCCAAACAGCAGCACGGCTTGCAACAGCACCAATGTCGGCGCCAGGTACTGGAGAAATCCGAGTGTCGTGTAGGGCAAATGCCGTGCGGCGGCGTTGAAACACACCAGCGGCACCAGCGTTACCGGACCGGCAGCGACCAGCCACCAGGCTTCGGACGTGGTCCAGAATTCGGGTTGGGCGCTGACAGCCGTTTGATTGAACAGCAGCCAGGCGATGGCAATCGGCACCAGCATCCAGGTTTCCACCACCAGGCCCGGTAGCGCCTTGACCGGCGCCTGCTTGCGGATCAATCCGTAGAAGCCGAACGTCAACGCCAGCACCAGCGACACCCACGGCAGACTGCCGACTTGCCACACCTGTTGCGCGACGCCGACTGCCGCCAGTCCCACGGCAATCCACTGCATACGCCGCAACCGTTCGCCAAGGATCAACATCCCCAGCAACACGTTCACCAGCGGGTTGATGTAGTAACCGAGACTGGCTTCAAGCATGCGCCCGTTGTTCACCGACCAGACGTACGTCAGCCAGTTGGCCGCGATCAGCGTGCCGCTCAAGGCCAGGATCGCCAGCCGTTTCGGGTTGTCACACAACTCGCGCCACCAGCCCGGATGCTTCCACACCATCAGCAGCAATGCACCGAACAGTGCCGACCAGAGCACGCGATGGATGATGATCTCCACGGCGGGCACGTTGGCAATGGCCTTGAAGTAGAGCGGGAAAAGTCCCCAGATGATGTAGGCACTCAGGCCCAGGATGTACCCGCGACGGGGGTTGGCGGCTTGCATGCAGAATCCTTGCTTAGGCAGCTAACAAAGAGAGGATTGTATAGACATGTCACATCTTTTGTAGGAGCCAGCTTGCTGGCGATGAAGATTACGCGGTATGTCAGGGAGACCGCGTCATCGTTCATCGCCGGCAAGCCGGCTCCTACAAAGGGTTAGAACAGTTTCAGGGGTTCTTCGTTGAGGGCGGCGAGTTGCTCGCGCAACGCCAACACCTGATCACCCCAATACCGCTCCGTCCCGAACCACGGAAAACTGTGCGGGAACGCCGGGTCATCCCAGCGGCGTGCCAGCCATGCGCTGTAATGCATCAGGCGCAGTGCGCGCAGCGGCTCGATCAGCGCCAGTTCCCGCGGGTCGAAATCGTGAAACTCGTTGTAGCCATCCATCAGTTCCGACAACTGCCCCAGACATTCCTGACGGTCGCCGGCGAGCATCATCCAGATGTCCTGCACCGCCGGGCCCATGCGGCAGTCGTCCAGGTCGACGATGTGAAACATCTCGTCGCGGCACATCATGTTGCCGGGGTGGCAATCGCCGTGCATGCGGATGTTCTGGTGCGGCGTGGCGTTGTAGACCTCTTCCACACGCTTGAGCAGATCACGGGCGACAGATTCGTAGGCCGGCAGCAGGCTTTTGGGGATGAAGTTGCCTTCGAGCAAGGTTGTCAGCGAGGCATGACCGAAGTTCTTCACGCCCAGGGCTTCACGGTGTTCGAACGGTTTGGTCGAGCCGACGGCGTGCAGGCGACCGAGCAGTTGGCCCAGCCTATACAGCTGATCGAGATTGCCCGGCTCCGGTGCGCGGCCACCACGGCGGGGGAACAGGGTGAAACGGAAACCGTTGTGTTCGTGCAGGCTGGCACCGTTGTGAATCATTGGCGCCACCACCGGCACGTCGCACTCGGCGAGTTCGAAGGTGAACTGGTGTTCTTCGAGAATCGCTTCGTTGGTCCAGCGCTGCGGGCGGTAGAACTTGGCGATCAGCGGCTCGGAGTCTTCGATGCCGACCTGATAGACACGGTTCTCGTAGCTGTTGAGCGCCAGAACGCGCGCGTCGCTGAGAAAGCCGATGCTTTCGACGGCATCGAGCACGAGGTCTGGGGTGAGGGTTGCAAACGGGTGGGCCATGCTGACTCCTGCGCGCAGCAGGCTGCCGCGTCCGGCCAAGCATGGTAGCGCAGACGGGGCTTCTTTAGTGTTAAGGCTTGAGATGAGTGGTGTTGCCATCGCTAGCAGGCTAGCTCCCACAGGGGATTTGTGGTGTGTCGCAGATCCAGTGTGGGAGCGAGCCTGCTCGCGATGGGGCCGTATCAGGCGCCGACGATCCCGCCGTCCTCGCGGGAAATCGCCATCACCGAAGACCGTGGTTTGCCGTTCGGCAGGTGCTCAGGGAACGTCGAGCCACCGTTTTCCCCCGGATGCTGAATCCCGACAAACAGCGTCTTCTGGTCCGGAGAGAAGCTGATCCCCGTCACCTCGCAACCCACCGGCCCGACCATGAAGCGACGGATCTCACCGGTCACCGGGTCGGCACAGAGCATCTGGTTGTTGCCCATGCCGGCAAAATCACCGGCGTTGCTCGAATCGCCATCGGTCAGGATCCACAAGCGCCCCGCCTTGTCGAAACCCAGACCGTCCGGGCTGTTGAACATGTTCTGCGGCGTGATGTTCGACGAACCGCCCTTCGGTGTGCCGGCGTGGACACCCGGGTTGCCGGCGACCACAAACAGATCCCAGGCAAAGCTTTTCGAACCGTGATCATCACGGTCGGTGCGCCAGCGCAGAATCTGCCCGTAGACGTTCTTCTCGCGCGGGTTCGGCCCGCCCACCGGTTGACCGTCTTCACCGCGCTTGGCGTTGTTGGTCAGCGTGCAATAGACCTGGCCGTCCTTGGGGCTGACGACGATCCATTCCGGACGGTCCATGCGCGTGGCTTTCACCACCGTGGCGGCGAGGCGTGCATGAATCAGCACTTCGGCCTGATCGGCAAAACCGCTGCTGGCGTCGATGCCGTTTTTGCCGTGGGTCAGCTCGATCCACTCGCCCTGGCCTTTCGGGTGATCGGCATTGCCGTCGCCCGCGTCGAAACGCGCTACGTACAAGGTGCCGTGGTCCAGCAGGTCGCGGTTGGCTTTCGGGTTCTTGTGGTTGATCTTGTCGCGGCTGACGAACTTGTAGATGAACTCGCCGCGTTCGTCGTCGCCCATGTACACCACGGCGTGGCCGTCATGGGTTTCGGCCAGGGCCGCGTTTTCATGTTTGAAGCGGCCCAGCGCGGTGCGCTTGACCGGTGTCGATGTCGGATCGAACGGGTCGATTTCCACCACCCAGCCATGACGGTTGAGTTCGTTGGGGTTCTTCGCCAGGTCGAAGCGCTCGTCGTGTTGATGCCAGTTGATCTCTTTACTGGTCGCCACCGCACCGTAGCGTTTTTGCGCGGCGTCGAATTTCTGCTCGGCATTGCTGCTGCCGAAGCAGTCGGTGAAGTTCTCTTCACAGGTCAGGTAGGTGCCCCACGGCGTCTTGCCGTTGGCGCAGTTCTGGAAGGTGCCGAGCACGTTCTTGCCGTGCGGGTCGGCGCTGGTTTTCACCAGCGCGTGGCCGGCAGCCGGGCCGCTGAGGCTGATCGGTGCGTTGCCGTGAATGCGGCGGTTGTAGCGCGAGCCCTGAACGAATTGCCATTGGCCGTTCTTGCGCTGCACCTCGATCACCGACACGCCTTCGCAGGCCAGCGCCTTGCGCACTTCTTCGGCCGATTGCGGCATGCCGCCGTGCGGGTAGAGGTAGCGGTAGTTGGTGTATTCGTTGTTGATCGCCATCAGCGCCCGGTCTTTCTCACCCGGAAATTCGAACAGGCTCATGCCGTCGTTGTTGTCGCCGAACTGGACTTCCTGTTGCTCGGCGCTGCCGTTGCCGCTTGGATCAAATGCCGGACCGTTCTTTTGCAGCGGCTGGCCCCAGCTGATCAGCACCGAAGACTTGTAGCCCGGTGGCAGGGTGATTGCGTCGCTGGTGGCGGCGGGAATGCTGTCGAAACCCAACAGTTTGCTGGTGCCTGCGCTGACACTGGCCGCGAGCACGCTGCGGCTCAGCAGGTTGCCGCCGAGGAACATCGCGGCACCGCACAGGGCGCCCGCGCTGATGAAACCACGACGGCTGAGGCCGACCATTTGCTCGAGGTCGGTGGATTGGTTGTCTTCTAATAGGCTCACATCAGGCTCCCTGCTGGTTTTTGCAGTCACCTTAAAGCGCGTTAATGACGCTTGTGTTTCAGAGCGGTGTACCAAGCAGCACATTGGAGGGGGAAAATTGCACCCGCAGCGCTTTGCCGGTGGCCAGACCGTGGGTTCGCAAGTGCAGCGGTTCGGCCAGCGCGCACAGCGTCTGGCCATTGGGCAGGCCGATGCGCACTTCACTCGGGCCGTCTTCGGCGTCGAGGATTTCCTCAAGGGTGCCGGTCAGGCAATTGTGTCCGGGCGTTGCCTCGTCATCGATACCCAGCAGGTCGAGCCAACCGGCCTTGATCAGGGCGACGACTTCGGTGCCGATTTGCAGCTCCAGGCGCAGGGTGCTGTCGTGAGTGATCTGCGCCACGAGGATCAAGCCTTCAGCCAGTTCCAGGCGGATCAGGTCGTTGCGTCCCTGAGCTTCGATTTCCACGACCTTGCCGTGCAATTGATTGCGCGCGCTGGTTCTGAGCATCAGACGGCCGAGCAGGTTGAGGTCGCTGGCGTCTTCGGCCGCTTCCAACACCTGCGCCTGCAACGTTTGCAGCTTTTGATAGAGGCGCAATACGCGTTCGCCTTCGCTGGACAGCTTGGCGCCACCGCCACCCTTGCCGCCGACGCTGCGCTCCACCAGCGGTTTCTGCGCGAGGTTGTTCAGCTCGTCGATGGCATCCCATGCAGCTTTGTAGCTCAGGCCCGCGCTTTTCGCGGCGCGAGTGATCGAGCCCTGTTCGGCGATGTGTTGCAGCAAGGCGATGCGCTGCGGGCGACGGACAATGTGCTGGGACAACAACGTAGGCAAGGACATGGCGAGACGCTTTGGCGGGTGATGATGGTGAGGACGTTGGCGGCTTGGGGCGCGGGAGTCAAGTCAGCCACGATTCCTGTGGGAGCGAGCCTGCTCGCGATGGCGGTGTATCAGTCACATCAATGTTGACTGTAATGCCCTCATCGCGAGCAGGCTCGCTCCCACAGATTTTGTGTCCTTGAATCAAATCTCGTTGCCGGGTTTTGGGGTACGGGCCAGGCAGTAGACGTCGACTCGCGCGGCACCGGCGTCCATTAACAGACGAGCCAATGCCTGGGCCGTGGCGCCGGTGGTCAGTACGTCGTCAACCAGCGCCAGGTGACGGCCCTTGATCAGCGCTCCGGGCATCAGTGCGAAAGCGTTACGCAGGTTCTTCCTGCGCGCATCGGCCTTCAGCTCCTGTTGCGCGCTGGTGTCCTGAATCCGTTTGAGTAGCTGTTCGTCACAGGGGATATCCAGGCTGGCGCTCAACCAGCGGGCCAGCATCGCGGCCTGGTTGAAACCCCGTTGGCGCAGACGTTTAGCGGCGAGCGGAACGGGGACCAACGCATCTGGCCGTTCCAGCGCTTCATCGAAGTGATGTTGCAGGGATTGAGCAAGAAGTTCGGCGAGCAGGCGACCAAACGGCCACTTCGCGCTGTGCTTGAATCGGGTGATCAGGCTGTCGACCGGAAAACCATAGGTCCACGGGGCAATGACTTGCTCGAAGGGCGGCGGTTGCTGCAAGCACGGGCCGCACGTCAGGCCCGCCGCAGGTAATGGCAGGGCGCAGGTCTGGCAGTGATCGCCGAGCCAGGGCAGCTCGGTTTCGCAGGCCATGCAGATCGGCGTGGCTTCTTCGGCCGTCTCGTCGCAGAGCAAACAGGTTTGGTTGTTTTTTAACCAGATGTAAACCGGTCCTTCGTATCGTGGTTGACAGCGCATCGCTCTTCCTTAAATATGCCGAACATCCGTGTCGCGTCTGTGGGTATTCCGTCCCCCGACCGCTTGCCCAGCATAAAACAAAGGAAACGCCCATGAGCGCCAGCACCTCTGCAACCCTGCGTCATGACTGGTCTTTGGCCGAAGTCAAAGCACTCTTCGTTCAGCCATTCAATGACCTGCTGTTTCAGGCGCAGACCGTGCACCGCGCGCATTTCGACGCCAACCGCGTCCAGGTTTCCACGCTGCTCTCGATCAAGACCGGCGCCTGCCCGGAAGATTGCAAATATTGTCCGCAGTCCGGTCACTACAACACCGGCCTGGAAAAAGAAAAACTGATGGAAGTGCAGAAGGTCCTCGAAGAGGCCGCTCGCGCCAAAGCCATCGGTTCGACGCGTTTCTGCATGGGCGCGGCGTGGAAACACCCGTCGGCCAAAGACATGCCCTACGTGCTGAAGATGGTCGAAGGCGTGAAGGCCATGGGCCTGGAAACCTGCATGACCCTCGGTCGTCTGGACCAGGAGCAGACCGAAGCGCTGGCCAAGGCCGGCCTCGATTACTACAACCACAACCTCGACACTTCTCCGGATTTCTACACCAGCATCATCACCACCCGAACCTACAGCGAGCGCCTGCAAACCCTGGCCTACGTGCGTGATTCGGGGATGAAGATCTGCTCCGGCGGCATCCTCGGCATGGGCGAGTCCCTCGATGACCGCGCCAACCTGCTGATCCAGTTGGCCAACCTGCCGGAGCATCCGGAATCGGTGCCGATCAACATGCTGGTGAAAGTCGCCGGTACGCCGCTGGAAAATGCCGAAGACATCGACCCGTTCGACTTCATCCGCATGCTCGCCGTGGCGCGCATCCTGATGCCGAAGTCCCACGTGCGCCTGTCCGCCGGCCGTGAAGCGATGAACGAGCAGATGCAGGCCCTGGCGTTCTTTGCCGGCGCGAACTCGATTTTCTACGGCGACAAATTGCTGACCACCGCCAACCCGCAGGCCGACAAGGACATGCAACTGTTCTCGCGCCTCGGCATCCTGCCGGAAGCGCGCGAAGAGCACGCCGACGAGGTGCATCAGGCCGCCATCGAGCAGGCGCTGGTGGAGCAGAAGAGCAGCGAGCAGTTCTACAACGCCGCCGTCTAACCAACGCGAAACCCTGTAGGAGCGAGGCTTGCCCGCGAAAGAGTCACTGTGGTCGCTCAGTCAGGCCTCGGCGTTCCCTTCGCGTGCAAGCCTCGCTCCTACAGGTTATGTATGTTTTCCTTACTTGCGAGGCCTGCATGTCTTTCGATCTCGCCGCACGCCTTGCTGCCCGTCGTGCCGAAAATCTCTATCGCCAACGCCCTTTGCTCGAAAGCCCCCAGGGCCCGGAAGTGGTGGTCGATGGCCAGCCGTTGCTGGCGTTCTGTAACAACGATTACCTGGGCCTGGCCAATCATCCGCAAGTGATCGAGGCCTGGCGCGCCGGGGCTTCTCGATGGGGCGTCGGCGGCGGCGCTTCGCATTTGGTCATCGGCCACAGCACGCCACATCACGAGCTGGAAGAAGCGCTGGCTGACTTGACCGGCCGCCCGCGCGCGTTGCTGTTCACCACCGGCTACATGGCCAACCTCGGTGCGGTCACCGCGTTGGTCGGGCAGGGCGATACGGTGCTCGAAGACCGCCTCAATCACGCCTCGTTGCTCGATGCCGGTTTGTTGTCCGGCGCGCGTTTCAATCGTTATCTGCACAACGATGCAGCGAGCCTGGCCAATCGTCTAGAGAAAGCCACCGGCAATACGCTGGTGGTCACCGACGGTGTGTTCAGCATGGATGGCGATATCGCCGACCTGCCAGCGCTGGCCCGAGAAGCCAAGGCCAAAGGTGCGTGGCTGATGGTCGATGACGCGCACGGTTTTGGTCCGCTGGGTGCCAATGGCGGCGGGATCGTCGAGCATTTCGGCCTGAGCCAGGAAGACGTGCCCGTGCTGGTCGGCACCCTCGGCAAGGCGTTCGGGACGGCGGGCGCGTTCGTCGCCGGCAGCGAAGAGCTGATCGAGAGTCTGATCCAGTTCGCCCGTCCCTACATTTACACCACCAGCCAACCGCCGGCCCTGGCCTGCGCGACGCTGAAAAGCCTGGAGTTGCTGCGCAGCGAACACTGGCGGCGTGAACATCTGAAAACGCTGATCCGTCAGTTCCGCCACGGCGCCGAGCAGATCGGCCTGGAGTTGATGGACAGCTTCACGCCCATTCAACCGATCATGATCGGCGACGCCGGGCGCGCGGTGCGACTATCGCAGATGCTGCGCGAACGCGGCTTGATGGTCACGGCGATCCGTCCGCCGACCGTGCCCGCCGGCAGTGCCCGGCTGCGGGTAACCCTGACCGCCGCGCACAGCGAGGCGCAGGTGCAGCTATTGTTAAATGGACTGGCCGATTGTTTTCAACAACTGGGACCGGAGCCAAGCCATGCGTAATCGCCTGATTCTGCTGCCCGGCTGGGGCCTCGGGATTTCTCCGCTGGAACCCTTGGCGGCTGCGTTGCAGGGGCTGGACGAACACCTGCGCGTTGAGATCGAGCCGTTGCCGGATTTGGAATCCAGCGACCTTGAAGAATGGCTCGACGAACTCGACTCGGCCGTACCTCAGGATGCCTGGCTTGGCGGCTGGTCGCTCGGCGGCATGCTTGCCTCCGAGTTGGCGGCGCGACGCGGTGATCGTTGCTGCGGCTTGCTGACCCTGGCGAGCAATCCTTCTTTTGTTGCCCATGAACAGTGGCCGAGCGCGATGCCCGGCGAGACGTTTGATGCGTTTCTGGCAGGCTGCAATGCCGATCCGCGCATGACCTTGAAACGCTTTTCGCTGCTGTGCGCGCAAGGCGCCGAAGACCCGCGCGGGCTGTCGAGGCTGCTGCTCGGTGGTGCGCCAAACGCCTCTGCTGCGGTGTTGATGAGCGGCCTGGAGTTGCTGGCACAACTGGATACCCGCCAGGCGTTGCAGGCCTTTCGCGGTCCGCAGTTGCACCTGTTCGCCGGCCTTGACGGACTGGTTCCGGCCGAAGCGGCGGGGGACTTGCTGGCGTTGCTGCCGGATGTCGAAATCGGTCTGATTGAACAGGCCAGCCACGCGTTTCTTCTGGAAGACCCTCACGGTGTGGCGGGGGCGATCCAGGCCTTTTTGCATGAGTCCGGTGATGACTGATTTATCCCTTCCCAGCCTGCCCGGCGGCCTGCCGGACAAACGCCAGGTGGCGGCGTCCTTTTCCCGCGCGGCGGCCAGCTACGACAGCGTGGCCGAATTGCAGCGTGACGTCGGCAGCCAGTTGTTGAGCCGTTTGCCGGAAGATTTCGTACCTGGTCGCTGGCTGGATCTGGGCTGTGGCACCGGGCATTTCAGTCGTGTGCTGGGTGAGCGTTTTCCTGGCGGTCACGGCGTGGCGCTGGACATCGCCGAAGGCATGCTCAATCACGCGCGCCCATTGGGCGGGGCAACGCACTTCATCGCCGGGGATGCAGAGCGGTTGCCATTGCAGGATTCGACTTGTGATTTGATTTTCTCCAGCCTGGCGGTGCAGTGGTGCGCAGACTTCGCGTCGGTGCTCAGTGAAGCCCATCGCGTGCTGAAACCCGGTGGAATGTTTGCGTTTGCTAGTCTGTGCGTGGGCACACTGTTTGAGCTGCGAGACAGTTGGCGTCAGGTGGATGGCATGGTGCACGTCAACCGCTTCCGCGAGTTCGGGGTTTATCAACACCTGTGTGCGGCCAGCGGTTTGAAGGTCGCGAGTTTGCAAACCCGTCCTCACGTGCTGCATTACCCGGATGTGCGCAGCCTGACCCATGAACTCAAGGCGCTGGGCGCGCACAATCTGAACCCCGGTCGGCCGGGTGGTTTGACCGGCAGGGCGCGGATCCTCGGCCTGGTCGAGGCGTATGAGCAGTTTCGTCAGGCCCAAGGCCTGCCGGCGACTTATCAAGTGGTGTACGCCGTTTTGGAGAAACCCTTATGAGCGCAGCGTATTTCATCACCGGGACTGACACCGATGTCGGCAAGACCACCGTGGCTGCGGGTTTGCTGCATGCTGCGCGGTTGGCCGGCCTGAGTACGGCGGCGGGAAAACCGGTGGCCTCCGGTTGCGACGTGACGCCCAAGGGCTTACGCAACGCCGATGCGTTGGCGCTGCTAGCGGAATGTTCAGTGCCGCTGACTTATGCACAGGTCAATCCGGTGGCCTTCGAACCGGCCATCGCTCCGCATCTGGCGGCGCGCGAGGCCGGCGTCGCGTTGACGGTGCAATCGTTGCTGACGCCAATGCAGCAGATTCTGGAGATGCAGGCAGATTTCACCCTGATCGAAGGCGCTGGTGGTTGGCGCGTGCCGCTGGCGGATCAGGACAACCTGTCGGATCTGGCCATGGCGCTGGGTTTGCCGGTGATTCTGGTGGTCGGCGTACGGCTGGGCTGCATCAACCATGCGCTGCTGACGGCCGAGGCGATTGCCCGTGACGGTTTGCAATTGGCGGGTTGGGTGGCCAACATCATCGATGCCAAGACCGCGCGCCTTGAAGAAAACCTGGCCACGTTGGCCGAGCGGATCCCGGCGCCGTGCCTGGGGCGCGTGCCGAAACTCAAGGTGGTGACGGCAGAGGCGGTGGCGGAACACCTTCAGCTGGATTTGCTGGACTGAGGTTTCAAGCACTGGTTTTACCTATGACAAGGCACTGTGCCATTAGTGTTTTTGTCGGGCCTTTTGCAGGCGGGTCTGGTTCAATGGCCGCTGTTGATCCTTTGTAGGACGAGTTCTCCCATGGAAATCTCAGGAAGTACCGCTTTTTATGCTGGTCTGAGCACTATTCAGACGGGGCAGAACCGCGTCGATCAAGCCTCCGGCCAGATCGCCAACAATTCGGTCGAGCGTTCGGTGACCAGCCAGTCCTCCGATGCTCAGGTCAATCGCCTGCGCTCGGTTGATCGCAGCCAGCAGTCGGACCTCGCCAGCAACATGGTCGAGATGGCTCAGGGCAAGTTTCAGGTCGAGGCCGGTGTCAAAGTTGCCAAAGCTTCCGATGAAATGCTCGGTACGCTGATCGACACATTCGCTTGATCATCTGCTGAAACCGCTCTGCCAACGCCGCGACCCTTCGCGGCGTTTTTGTGTGTAAGTCCTTCTCTCCCAACTAAACTTTTCTGCAGGACGTGTTGCTCAGTCAACGGCGTTGCGTTGTCGCGTGTGCAGCTTTGCGCGGGGAGTGAAGACGAACGGCAAAAGATCGGCGCTTGACAAGATTTGGGCGTAAACGTATGTTTCAAACAACTGTTTGACCGTCACAACAAATCAACGCGGTCGTTCATTCCCGGTTACATCAGCAGAGGTTTATCGCTATGCCTGACTACAAGGCCCCCTTGCGTGATATTCGCTTCGTTCGTGACGAACTGCTCGGCTACGAAGCGCACTATCAGAGCCTTCCGGCTTGCTCGGACGCAACTCCGGACATGGTTGACGCCATTCTCGAAGAAGGCGCCAAGTTTTGTGAGCAGGTACTGGCTCCGCTGAACCGCGTGGGTGACACCGAAGGCTGCACCTGGAGCGAGTCCGGCGTTAAAACCCCGACCGGTTTCAAAGAAGCCTACAAGCAATTCGTTGAAGGCGGCTGGCCAAGCCTGGCCCACGACGTAGAGCACGGCGGCCAGGGCCTGCCGGAGTCTCTGGGTCTGGCAGTCAGCGAAATGGTTGGCGAAGCCAACTGGTCGTGGGGCATGTACCCGGGCCTGTCACACGGCGCGATGAACACCATTTCCGAGCACGGCACGCCTGAGCAGCAACACGCCTACCTGACCAAACTGGTCTCCGGCGAATGGACCGGCACCATGTGCCTGACCGAACCGCACTGCGGCACCGACCTGGGCATGCTGCGCACCAAGGCCGAACCTCAGGCCGACGGTTCCTACAAAGTCTCCGGCACCAAGATCTTCATCTCGGCCGGTGAACACGACATGGCCGACAACATCGTCCACATCGTGCTGGCTCGCCTGCCGGATGCACCGGCTGGCACCAAAGGCATCTCGCTGTTCATCGTTCCGAAATTCATGCCGAACGAAGACGGTTCGATCGGTGCGCGTAACGCCGTGTCCTGTGGTTCCCTGGAACACAAGATGGGCATCCACGGCAACGCCACCTGCGTGATGAACTTCGACGCGGCCACCGGTTTCCTGATCGGCCCGGCGAACAAAGGCCTGAACTGCATGTTCACCTTTATGAACACCGCACGTCTGGGCACCGCGCTGCAAGGCCTGGCCCACGCCGAAATCGGTTTCCAGGGCGGCCTGAAATACGCTCGCGATCGTCTGCAAATGCGCTCCCTGACTGGCCCGAAAGCGCCGGAAAAAGCCGCCGACCCGATCATCGTGCACCCTGACGTTCGTCGCATGCTGTTGACCATGAAAGCGTTCGCCGAAGGCAACCGCGCAATGGTTTACTTCACCGCCAAGCAAGTCGACATCGTCAAGTACGGCGTGGACGAAGAAGAGAAGAAGAAAGCCGACGCACTGCTGGCGTTCATGACGCCAATCGCCAAAGCCTTCATGACCGAAGTCGGTTTCGAATCCGCCAACCACGGCGTGCAAATCTACGGCGGCCACGGCTTCATCGCCGAGTGGGGCATGGAGCAGAACGTTCGCGACAGCCGCATTTCGATGCTGTACGAAGGCACCACCGGCATCCAGGCACTCGACCTGCTGGGCCGCAAAGTGTTGATGACTCAAGGCGAGGCCCTGAAAGGCTTCACCAAGATCGTCCACAAGTTCTGCCAGACCAACGAAGGCAACGAAGCCGTTCAGGAATTCGTCGCACCGCTGGCTGCAATCAACAAAGAATGGGGCGAGCTGACCATGAAGGTCGGTATGGCAGCCATGAAAGATCGCGAAGAAGTCGGCGCGGCCTCCGTGGACTACCTGATGTACTCCGGTTACGCCTGCCTGGCCTACTTCTGGGCTGACATGGCACGCCTGGCGGCCGAGAAACTGGCAGCCGGCACCACCGAAACGGCGTTCTACACCGCCAAGCTGCAGACTGCGCGCTTCTACTTCCAGCGCATCCTGCCGCGTACCCGCACTCACGTTGCAACCATGCTGTCGGGCGCCAACAACCTGATGGACATGAAAGAAGAAGACTTCGCACTGGGCTACTAAGCCTTAACGCAGCCTTCTGAAAAAACCGCTGCTCCTTCGGGAGTGGCGGTTTTTTTTCACCTCGACTTTGGTGAAAAAAACCATGGTCGGGGCAGTTCTCCCGTCTTTTATGACGACCTTTGATGGGGGAATCGTGCATTGCTGGTTGGCTGGATAGTAGTCAGTAATGCGGCGTCAAAAAAACCTTAGCAAATCACTCAGAAAATCAGGGGCACTGCCGTTAAAGTGGTGGGCACAATGCCATCTATAGACATGACGGGTCGGAGCTTTACCCTTGCCGCGTTCTTCCGCTGTACGTTTCAGTCATTTCCTACCGTCACTTCTGCTTTTGCTTGCGGGGCTGGCGGCTGCGTACGTCAAGGACCTGAACGTCTTCTTCACTTCGCTGTTCAACGTGCTGCCTACGTTGGTGCTGTTGCTCGGCGGCGCTTATTGCGCGGTTTACCGACGTCAGCGTGAACTGTTTCTGATGGTCACGGTGTACATCGCCTACTACCTGCTCGACACCCAGACCGACTATTACCGCGACAACGGCAGAGTGCGTGAAGACGCCGCCGTGGTCTTTCACCTGTGCTGTCTGTTGCTGCCGCTGATGTTTGGCATATTCGCCGCGTGGCAGGAACGCACCCATCTGTTCCAGGACATGATTGCGCGTTTCGCAGTGTTGCTGGCCGTCGGCAGCGTGGCGTTGGGCCTGGAGCAAAGTTACCCACAGGCGCTGTTGATGTGGCTGTCGGAAATCCGCTGGCCAGCCCTGCATGGCGCGTGGATGAGCCTGATTCAGCTGTCCTACCCCGTGTTTATCGCCTCGTTCCTGCTGCTGAGCTGGCAATACTGGCGCAACCCCAGGCCTTTGCACGCCGCCCAACTGGTGGGTTTGCTCGGGTTGTTCTGGGCGTTGCCGAAGACGTTCATCCTGCCGTTCACCCTGAACATCATGTGCAGCCAGGTGATGTTGATGATTGCTGCGGCGGTTGCCCATGAAGCCTATCAAATGGCCTTCCGCGATGAGCTCACCGGTTTGCCTGGCCGCCGCGCGTTGAACGAACGCATGCAGCGCCTGGGGCGCAATTACGTGCTGGCGATGAGCGACGTCGACCACTTCAAGAAATTCAACGACACCCACGGCCACGACGTCGGCGATCAGGTGCTGCGGCTGGTAGCCAGCAAACTGTCGAAAATCGGCGGCGGCGGCAGGGCGTATCGCTACGGTGGTGAGGAATTTGCGCTGGTGTTCGCGGGCAAGACGCTTGAAGAGTGCATGCCGCACCTGGAAGTCATCCGCGAATCCATCGCCACCTACAACATTCAACTGCGTAACCAGGACAACCGTCCTCAGGATGACCAGCAAGGTCGTCAGCGTCGTGCCGGATCAGGGGCTTCGAGTGTGTCGGTCACCGTCAGCATCGGCGTCGCCGAACGCGTGGAACAACGCAACCCGGAAAAAGTGCTCAAGTCTGCCGATGAGGCGCTCTACGCCGCCAAAGGCGCCGGGCGAAACTGCGTGGTGGCTTACGGTCAGAACCGTCGTGGTGCGGTGCGCGAGGCGGCTGCGGGTTGAGTGATGATGGCGCATTCAGCGTCTGGACTGTGATTGTGAGGCGTGGTCGGCGGCAGTAGGTTTGATCAATCTGCTGCCGGAGAAATGACCATGCCCGAGTACAAAGCTCCCCTGCGCGACATGCGCTTTCTGATCGACCACGTCTTCGACTTTCACAGCAACTACGCCGCACTGGGCGCCACGGATGCCAGTCCGGACATGGTCAATGCGATCCTCGAAGAAGGCGCGAAGTTCTGCGAGAACGTGCTCGCACCGCTCAATCGCAGCGGCGACGAAGAGGGCTGCCATTTCGACAACGGCGTGGTGACAACGCCTACAGGCTTCAAGCAAGCCTTCGCACAATACGTCGAAGGTGGCTGGCATGGTCTGGCGGCCGATCCCGCTTATGGCGGCCAGGGCTTGCCGAGTTCCCTGGGGCTGGTCATCAGCGAGATGGTCGGGTCCAGCAACACTTCCTGGGGCATGTACCCGGGCCTGACGCACGGCGCGATGTCGGCGATCCACGCCCATGGCACCGAAGAGCAGAGAAAGACCTACCTGAGCAAACTCACCGCGGGCCAATGGACCGGCACCATGTGCCTGACCGAAGCCCATTGCGGCACAGACCTGGGCATCATCAAGACCCGCGCCGTGCCAGCAGCCGATGGCAGTTACGCGATCTCCGGCAGCAAGATTTTCATCTCTGCCGGCGAACACGACATGAGCGACAACATCATTCACCTGGTGCTGGCGAAACTGCCGGATGCACCTGCGGGCACCAAGGGCATTTCGCTGTTCATCGTGCCTAAATTCCTACCCGATGCCGAAGGTGAGGCGGGTGCGCGCAACGGCGTTTCCTGCGGCTCGATCGAACACAAAATGGGTATCAAGGCCTCGGCCACCTGCGTGCTGAACTTCGACGAAGCCAAAGGCTTTCTGATCGGTGAGCCGAACAAGGGCCTGAACTGCATGTTCACCATGATGAACCATGCTCGTCTCGGCACCGGGATGCAGGGTTTGTGTCTGGGGGAGGCGAGTTTTCAGGGCGCGATCAAGTACGCCAATGATCGTTTGCAGATGCGTTCGCTGACCGGCCCGAAAGCACCGGATAAAGTCGCCGACCCGATCATCGTTCATCCCGACGTACGCCGGATGTTGCTGACCATGAAGGCCTTCAACGAAGGCAATCGCGCGCTGACCTACTTCACCGCGCAACTTCTGGATGCCGCGCACCTGAGCCCGGATGAAACCGCGCGGCAGGACGCTGAAGACCTGTTGGCGTTCCTGACGCCGATCTGCAAGGCCTTCATGACCGACACCGGGCTGGAAGTGACCAACCACGGCATGCAGGTGTTCGGCGGCCACGGCTTCATTCGTGAGTGGGGCATGGAGCAGTTGGTTCGCGATTGCCGGATCGCACCGATCTACGAAGGCACCAACGGCATTCAGGCGCTGGATTTGCTCGGGCGCAAGGTGCTCGGCAGCCAGGGCAAACTGCTGCGCGGCTTCACCAAAATCGTTCACAAGTTCTGCGCGGCGAACGCCGATCACCCGCAACTCGCCAGCTACGTGGCGCAACTCAACGGGTTGAATCAGCAGTGGGGCGAACTGACCACTCAGGTGGGCATGGCCGCGATGAAAAATCCGGACGAAGTGGGCGCCGCGTCGGTGGATTACCTGATGTTCAGCGGTTACATCATCCTCGGTTACTTGTGGCTGCGCATGGCGCTGGTGGCTCAGGCGCAATTGGATGCGGGCAGCGGCGATGCCGATTTCTGCCGGGGCAAACTGGCGACCAACGAGTTTTACTTCAAGCGATTGCTGCCACGCACCGCCGCTCATCGCGCGGCCATCGAAGCGGGTAGCGATTGCTTGATGCAACTGCCAGCGGAGTTGTTCTCGGTGTAACGGTTGCGTTTGAAAAGCTTCGCGGGCAAGTCGGATCGCCGCATCGCTCGCTCCTACAGGTCCTTCGTTGTGCACGCATGGTGTGCACGACATAAAACCTGTAGGAGCGAGCGATGCGGCGATCCGACTTGCCCGCGAAGGCGCTCTGGCAGACACAAAAACGCAATGACCAAAAATTACAAAACGGTCACAGCCTGACCCTATGTGTCGCAAAAGTTGTTGGGTTACACTCGGACCCAACGAAAACACTCTTCCTACGAATTACCTGTAAAGATCCTGCGAGGTTTGCCATGGCTGACTACAAAGCGCCCCTGCGCGATATGCGCTTCGTCCTCAATGAAGTATTCGAGGTCGCCAAGCTCTGGGCCGAGTTGCCTGCACTGGCCGATACCGTCGACGCAGAAACCGTTGAAGCCATTCTTGAAGAGGCCGGCAAGGTCACCAGCAAAAGCATCGCGCCCCTGAGCCGTGCGGCTGACGAAGAAGGTTGCCATTGGACGGACGGTGCTGTCACCACGCCGGCAGGTTTCCCACAGGCTTATCAGACTTACGCTGAAGGCGGTTGGGTCGGTGTCGGTGGCGATCCGACCTACGGCGGCATGGGCATGCCCAAGGCGGTTTCGGCCCAGGTCGAAGAAATGGTCAACTCCGCGAGCCTGTCGTTCGGCTTGTACCCGATGTTGACCGCCGGTGCTTGCCTGTCGATCAACGCCCACGCCAGCGACGAACTGAAAGCCGCTTACCTGCCGAACATGTACGCCGGCGTCTGGGCCGGTTCCATGTGCCTGACCGAGCCGCACGCCGGTACAGACCTGGGCATCATCCGCACCAAGGCTGAGCCTCAGGCGGACGGTTCCTACAAAGTCAGCGGCACCAAGATTTTTATCACCGGCGGCGAACACGACCTGACCGAGAACATCATTCACCTGGTACTCGCCAAACTGCCGGATGCACCGGCGGGGCCGAAAGGCATTTCGCTGTTCCTGGTGCCGAAGTTCATGGTCAATGCCGATGGCAGCCTGGGTGCACGTAACCCGGCGACCTGCGGTTCGATCGAACACAAGATGGGCATTCAGGCCTCCGCGACTTGCGTGATGAACTTCGACGAAGCCGTGGGTTACCTGGTCGGCGAGCCGAACAAAGGCCTGGCGGCGATGTTCACCATGATGAACTACGAGCGTCTGGGCGTCGGTATCCAGGGCCTGGCCTCTGGCGAGCGCTCTTACCAGAACGCCGTTGAATACGCCCGCGACCGCCTGCAAAGCCGTTCGCCGACCGGCGCGCAGAACAAGGACAAAGTGGCCGACCCGATCATCGTCCACCCGGACGTGCGTCGCATGCTGCTGACCATGAAAGCCTCGAACGAAGGCGGCCGTGCCTTCTCGACTTACGTGGCCATGCAACTGGACACCGCCAAGTTCAGTGAAGACGCGACCACCCGCAAACGCGCGGAAGACCTGGTGGCGCTGCTGACCCCGGTAGCCAAGGCGTTCCTGACTGACCTCGGTCTGGAAACCACCGTTCACGGCCAGCAGGTTTTCGGCGGCCACGGTTACATCCGTGAGTGGGGCCAGGAACAACTGGTTCGCGATGTGCGCATCACTCAGATCTACGAAGGCACCAACGGCATCCAGGCGCTGGACCTTGTCGGGCGCAAGATCGTTGGCAGCGGCGGGGCGTTCTACAACCTGTTCGCCGACGAGATTCGTCACTTCACCGCGACGGCCAGCGCTGAGCTGGACGAGTTCACCAAGCCGCTGAACGATGCCGTGACCACCCTCGACGAACTGACTGCGTGGTTGCTGGATCGGGCGAAAAACAACCCGAATGAAATCGGTGCGGCTTCGGTCGAATACCTGCAAACTTTCGGTTACGTGGCTTACGCCTACATGTGGGCACTGATGGCCAAGGCCGCCTTCGGCAAAGAAGCGCAGGACGATTTCTACGCAAGCAAATTGGGCACGGCGCGGTTCTATTTCGCACGCCTGCTGCCGCGTATTCACTCGTTGAGTGCGTCGGTGAAGGCCGGTAGCGAGTCGCTGTTCCTGCTGGACGCGGCGCAGTTCTGACAATGTAACGTCATGTAAGCATTCTCTTACATGACGTGCTGCTTTTCTCCCATAGATGCAAATTGGATCCACGGCTAATCTACTTCACATGGACGTCGCGCAGGAAGCGCAAAGCAACAACACGGACACGTAGGATTCTGCCAGGACGGCGGAGTGAAATGGATGTCAGGGAAACAGTCTGCAAAGCCCCGCTTCGGCGGGGTTTTCTTTTGCCCGCAGAAAAGTAGTCAGCTCATCCCGTCCAGGGTTGTCGGGACTTCATTCGGGCCATTCATCACTTCTTCAAGCAAGGTCCGCAACAACGCCAATGACGCTTGTTGCCGTTGCACATCGCGACACACCAACCCGACTTTCAATGGCACCCGTGGCTCGGTCAGCGGCTTCCAGAGCAGTTCGTCATTGCCCAGCATCTTCTGCGAGCGGCCGGGCAGGACAGTCGCCAACCGGGTGTGCGGCAGGCTGTCGAGAATCCCCGCCATGTTGTTCAGTTCGGCCTGCACTTGCGGGCGTCGTCCCAGGCTGGCCAGTTGCGTCTGCCAGATCTGTCGCACCTGAAACTCTTCACCCAGCAGCAACATCGGCAACTCGGCGGCCTGACTCATGGAGACTTTCTTGAATTCGCGCAGCGGATGATCCGCCGGGATGACCAGTGTCAGTTCATCTTCGTACAGCATCACGCCGTGTAGCCCCGGCTGACGGGGCGGCAGGTAACTGATGCCGATGTCCAGCGAACCGTTGAGCAGCCGTCGTTCGATTTCCAGTCCCGTCAGTTCATAGATCTGCACCACCAGGTGCGGCTGCGCCTTGCGCACGCGTTCGAGCATCTGCGGCACCAGGCTGGTGTGGACGGTTTGCAGCACGCCAATGGCCAGGGTGCGCAGCGCTTGTCCCTTGAAGTTGCCCAATGCTTCACGCGCCCGTTGCAGGCCATCGAGCAAGGGCAGGGCGTGGTTGTACAGCGTGTGCGCGGCCAGGGTCGGCAGCAAGCGTTTACTGCTGCGCTCGAACAGGCTCACATCGAGGTGTTGTTCGAGCTGGCGAATCTGTTGGGAGAGTGCCGGTTGGGAGATTGAAAGCCGCTCGGCGGCCCGGCCCACATGGCCCTCTTCGTAGACCGCGACGAAATAACGCAGTTGTTTAAAATCCATAAGTTTTACTTATTGAAAATGCTGGGAAATCGAAATGGCTCAAGGTCCTGCCTGAGCCTAGTCTAACCGCATTCACAGGGCTTACAGGGCCATAGAACGCGATGACTACCGTTTACGCCGAAGGTGTTTACATAGGTAAGGCAAAACACTTCACACGAGGTGTTTTCGGATGAATTTGTTCAATTTACGACGCAACGCTCCCAGTCTTGATGACCTGAGCGCGGACACTTTCCTGTCGTACAGAAGTGACAATCTTTCCAGTGAGTGCCTGATGCCCAGTGTCGAGCGGCCGAAACAGATTTTTGTGCGCGGTCAGGGCTCCTGGTTGTGGGACAGCGAAGACCGCGCCTATCTGGATTTTTCCCAGGGGGGCGGGGCCAATAGCCTCGGACATAGCCCTTCGGTACTGGTCAACGCGATCACGGCGCAAGCTCAATCGCTGATCAACCCCGGTTTCGGCCTGCACAATCGCGGCATGCTCAACCTCGCCGAGCGGCTCTGCATCAGCACTGGCAGTGACCAGGCGTACCTGCTCAACAGTGGCAGTGAAGCCTGTGAAGCGGCGATCAAACTGGCGCGCAAGTGGGGCCAGCAACATCGCAGCGGTGCGTCGCGGATCATCGTGGCCAACAACGGTTGCCATGGCCGTAGTCTCGGGACGATTCCGGCGTCGGACAGTTCCAGGCTGACCAACCGCTTCGAACCGCAACTTCCAGGCTTCAGCCACGTACCGTTCAATGATCTGGCCGCTCTGCACGCCGCCGTTGATGCCCGGACCGTGGCAATCATGCTTGAGCCGATCCAGAACGAAGCCGGGGTCATTCCCGCCACCGAGGATTACCTCAAGGGTGTCGAACGCCTGTGCCGTGAGCTTGGCATCCTGTTGATCTTCGACGAAGTGCAAACCGGTCTTGGTCGACTCGGCACCTTACTCGCGGAACAGTCCTACGGTGTGCGAGCCGATATCGTCGTCCTCGGCAAAGGCCTGGGCGGTGGTGTGCCCTTGGCGGCGCTGCTGGCGCGAGGCAAAGCCTGCTGCTTTGACGTCGGCGAGCTGACGGGCACTCACCATGGCAACGCGCTGATGACCGCTGCTGGCCTGGCTGTGCTCGATAGTGTGCAGGACAAGGGCTTTCTCGAGCATGTCAGGGAAACCGGCCAGCACTTGGGCGAAGGCCTGGCACGTCTGGCTCATCGCTATGGGCACGGCGAACTGCGTGGTCAGGGAGTGCTCTGGGGCCTGACCCTGTCCGACGATTCGGCTGACGCCGTAGTCAAAGCAGCGCTGTACGAAGGCTTGCTGCTCGACGCCCCGCAAGCCGATTGCCTGCGATTCACCCCAGCGCTCACGGTCAGTAAATCCAACATCGACGAAATGCTCCTGCGCCTGGCCCGCGCGTTTTCCCGCGTGCGCACCGCACAACTGCAATGCCGCAAAGGGATTGCCGTCTGATCAGAACCGCCCTACACGAATTCCCGAACCGTCTCGCGGTATAACGCATCGCCCCACGTTTGATTCTTTTGACGTGGGGCGTTTTTTTGTCTCTGCGTTTTGCCAAGCGCACTTCGTCGCTTGAACGGGAGCTAAATCGGTGGCTTTTTAGAAAAGCCGGCAGGGAGTGCCGGTGCCAGTGAAGGATTCCTGGTTTTGATTTCTATACCACTCAGTGGTATGTTTTTTTGGAAGGGATGCCGATTTCACCGAGGTGGAAAGTGGCGAAGACCTACGAGGGGCTGACAGAGTTGCAAGTCCAGTACCTACTGGATACGAGGGAGTTTGTGGAGATATCTCATGAGTAAGAAATACAAAAGCGACGTGTTTGAGTCGATTCACGAATCCGCCAGTGCCTTGTACGCCATCGGCGCAATCAGCAAGGCAACCATGCGCGAGTTCGATGAATCCTGTCTCGCGACGGTGCCGGACGCGATTCCTGCAGAGCAGATCAAAGCGCTGCGTGAGCGCAACAACGTCAGCCAACCGGTGTTTGCGCGTTATCTGAACACCAGCGCGTCGACGGTCAAACAGTGGGAAGCAGGAGACAAACACCCCAGTGGCATGGCACTGAAGTTGTTGAGCATCGTACAGAAACACGGTCTGGAGATACTGGCCTGAGGAACAGCACTGAACCCTGACGAGCGGTGTTGGTCGATTAGCAGTAAGGCTCACACGAGCCCACTTCAATTCAGGAGCTGCCCCATGGATTTCATTCGCATCCTCATCGCCATTCTGTTGCCGCCACTGGGCGTGTTTCTGCAAGTCGGTTTCGCTGGTGCGTTTTGGCTGAATATTCTGCTGACGTTGTGCGGTTATATTCCGGGGATCGTGCATGCGGTGTACATCATCGCCAAGCGCTAAGGTTCGCATCGCAAGATAGATCGCATTCGCTGGCAAGCCAGCTCCCACAGAGTTTGTGCACGCTGAAGATCCTGTAGGAGCGTGGCTTGCCCGCGAAGGGCGCGACACGGTTTCAGCTTTCGAGCGCCATCACCCGTCGATAAAACAACCACTCCTGCTCTAGCGCATGGGCCTGATTGCCGGCCTTGCGGAAGCCGTGACGTTCGTCCGCGTAATAATGCGCTTCTACCAGAATGCCGTTTTGCTGCAGCGCCTCGGCCATGTCGCGGGTCTGTTGCGGCACGACCACAGCGTCCAGTTCGCCCTGAAAGAAAATCACCGGCACGCTGATGTTGCTCGCATGCAGCAGGGGTGTGCGTGCGGCGTAGCGCTCGGCGTCCAGCTCGGGATCGCCAATCAGCCAATCCAGGTAATCGCCTTCGAACTTGTGGGTTGCGCGGCCCAGGGCAACGGGATCGCTGACGCCGTAAAGGCTGGCACCAGCGCGAAAGACCTTCTTGAACGCCAACGCACACAGCGTGGTGTAGCCGCCGGCACTGCCACCGCGAATAAACGCCTGGTCGCCATCGATCAATCCGCGCTCGGCGAGATGGGCGACTACTGCGCAGGCATCTTCCACATCCACTTCACCCCAACTCAAATGCAGCGCCTGGCGATAGGCCCGGCCGTAGCCGCTGCTGCCACGGTAGTTGAGGTCGGCCACGGCGAAGCCGCGTTGTGCCCAGTACTGGATGCGCGGATCAAGCATCGGGTAGCACGCTGATGTCGGGCCGCCGTGGATGAATACCACCAGCGGCGGTTTCGCTTCGCCGGTCATCGCAGGGTAGAAGAAACCATGAGCCTCGCCCGAACCGCTCGGGTAGCGCAGGGTTTGTGCGATGCTGATCTGATCGGCGGGCAGCGGCGCGATTCCACCGGCCAATACCCTGACGGCTCGGGTCTTGCGGTCGATGGCGATCACGGCTGATGAACTGACCGGCGAAGCGGCGATGCAGTAGATGAATTGTTCATCCAGTGCGAGATGTCGGAATCGGCTGTAGTCCCCGGTGAAATCTTCTGTAGCGTCACCGCCAATGCCCAGTCGGCCGAATCCGCCTTCGGTCCAACTGGCCAGATAGCTGTTTTCACCCAAGGGCAGCCAAGTGCAACCACCCAACTGCCAGGGCGCGGGTCCATGATCCGCCGCAGCGCTGGGCAACGGGCGCAACGCATCGGAAGACTCCGCCCACGGCTGCCAGTAACCGCCGCGATCCGTCAGGCAAAGCAGTCGGCCACGGTCATCGAATCGCGGTTGTTGCAACGACTCCTGAATATCTTCACCCGCCAGGCAACACGCTTGAGCATAACGGCCATCGCTCTGGCGCTCGGCAACCATCAGGCGGGTCGCGGTCCATGGCTGGTCCGGACGGCTCCATTCGATCCAGGCCAACCGTCGAGCATCGGGGCTCAGTGTCGGCGCGGCATAAAAGTCAGCACCCTCGGCCAACAGATGCCGCGTGCTGTCCGCCAGATCGATGGCCACCAGTCGATGCCGATCCCGATGTTCTTCAACGGCCAACACTTGCCCATTGGCAAATTGCAGATCGCCGTAGCGGCATTCACCGGACGTCAGCGCTTCGGGCGTTTCGCCTTTGAGCGATTGGCGATACAGCTGCTGATCCGCCTCGTTGACGAAAACTACCCCGTCATCTGTCAGACAGAATGCTCCGCCGCCATATTCGTACACCCGACTGCGCACGCTGAAACCCATTGGCGTCAGGCAATGCGCCTGGCCATCACGCCAATGCCAGATTCGACAAGCGGCGTCCTCGGGACGGTACTCGTTCCAGAACAGGCCATGCTGGCCAACCTGCAGTTCGGCAAAGTCGATACCGGCAGCGACCGCTTTGGCGGCGCTGAAGGGTTCAGCTTTTTGCGATGAGTCGTGAGTTTCGTTCATTGCGAAAGGCCAGTTGTTCGATGGTCTGGGTCGCGTGCTCGGCTTCTTCGCGGGCCTTGAGAATCACGCCGTGATGTTCCGACTTGCTGCACACCGGGTCGGCGTTGCTGGCGTCACCGGTGAGCATAAAGGCCTGGCAGCGGCAGCCACCGAAGTCCTTTTCTTTCTCGTCGCACGAGCGGCAGGGCTCGGGCATCCAGTCGTAACCGCGAAAGCGGTTGAAGCCAAACGAGTCGTACCAGATGTGCTGCATGCTGTGGTCGCGCACGTTAGGAAACTGCACCGGCATCTGTCGGGCACCGTGACACGGCAGCGCGGTTCCGTCCGGGGTTACTGTCAGAAAAATACTGCCCCAACCGTTCATGCAGGCTTTCGGGCGTTCTTCGTAATAGTCCGGCGTGACGAAAATCAGCTTGCACGGATGCCCTTCGGCTTCCAGTTTGGCGCGGTATTCGTTGGTGATGCGTTCGGCCCGGACCAGTTGTTCCTTGGTCGGCAACAGACCGACCCGATTGAGCTGCGCCCAGCCGTAGAACTGGCACGTGGCGAGTTCGACGAAGTCCGCCTCAAGGGCGATGCACAGCTCGATGATCCGGTCGATCTTGTCGATGTTGTGCCGATGGGTGACGAAGTTCAGCACCATCGGATAACCGTGTGCTTTCACTGCGCGAGCCATTTCCAGCTTCTGCGCGAAGGCCTTTTTCGAGCCGGCCAGCAAGTTGTTCACCTGCTCGTCGCTGGCCTGGAAGCTGATCTGGATATGGTCCAGGCCGGCCTTCTTGAAGTCGCTGATTTTCTGCTCGGTGAGGCCGATGCCAGAGGTGATCAGGTTGGTGTAGAAACCCAACTTGCGCGCCTCGGCAATCAGTTCGGCGAGGTCCTGGCGCACCAGCGGTTCACCGCCAGAAAAGCCCAGCTGCGCCGCGCCCATCTCCCGTGCTTCGCGGAACACCTTGATCCACTGTTCGGTGCTCAGCTCTTTGCCTTGCTCGGCGAAATCCAGTGGATTGGAGCAGTATGGGCATTGCAGCGGGCAGCGGTAGGTCAGCTCGGCAAGCAGCCACAGCGGCAGGCCGATTTCCGGTTTGGGCGGTAACTTGTCCGACACGGAATCAGGCAAGTTCGATCCAGTGCTGAGCACGGGCGACCTCCATGAATTGCTCGATGTCATCACCGAGCTCCGGCACGCCAGGGAACTGCGCGTCGAGTTCGGCGATGATCGCCGCGACGTCACGTTCGCCGTCGATCAAACCGCCGATCAGCGCGGCGCTTTCATTCAGTTTGATCATGCCTTCCGGGTACAGCAGCACATGGCCTTTCTGCGCCGGTTCGTACTGGAACCGGTAGCCTGGACGCCAGGTCGGGGTCTTGCTGCGATCAAAACTCATAAGCTGATTCCTTTGTGCCAGACCCGTTGCTCGGTCACGCTGTGATACGGCGGGCGTTTCAGTTCGTAGGCCATGCTCATGGCATCGAGCATGCTCCAAAGAATGTCCAGTTTGAACTGGAGAATTTCCAGCATGCGCTCCTGGCCTTCACGCGTCGTGTAGTGCTGCAGGGTGATCGCCAGACCGTGTTCCACATCGCGGCGCGCCTGGCCCAGGCGGGTGCGGAAATATTCGTAACCGGTCGGGTCGATCCACGGGTAATGCTGCGGCCAGCTGTCGAGACGCGACTGGTGGATCTGCGGCGCGAACAGCTCGGTCAATGAGCTGCTGGCGGCTTCCTGCCAACTGGCCCGGCGGGCGAAGTTGACGTAGGCGTCCACGGCGAAACGCACGCCGGGCAACACCAGTTCCTGCGAGCGCAGTTGGTCCGGGTCGAGGCCGACGGCCTGTCCCAGACGCAGCCACGCTTCGATGCCGCCGTCTTCGCCGGGGGCGCCGTCATGGTCGAGCAGGCGTTGAATCCACTCGCGACGGATTTCCCGGTCCGGGCAATTGGCCAGAATCGCAGCGTCCTTCAGGGGGATGTTCACCTGATAGTAGAAGCGGTTGGCGACCCAGCCCTGGATTTGCTCGCGGGTCGCCCGGCCTTCGTACATCGCCACGTGATAGGGGTGATGGATGTGGTAATAGGCGCCCTTGGCGCGCAGGGCGGTTTCGAATTCGGCGGGGGACAGGGGGGTGTCAGTCATTTCGGTCTCCGGGGAATAACCGGTGGATTCTGTTGTGTCTGTTCGGACGCCTTCGCGGGCAAGCCTCGCTCCTACAGGGATAGCGCTGCCTCTGTAGGAGCGAGGCTTGCCCGCGAAGAGGCCATCCGCTACAACACAATACTCATGCCGTCATACGCCACTTCAACGTCCCGCCGAGCCAGCTCGGCGCGCTCCGGCGAATCCTCATCAAGGATCGGGTTGGTGTTGTTGATGTGGATAAGCACCTTGCGCTGCTTGGGCAACTGTTCCAGCACTTCCAGCATACCGCCGGGGCCGTTCTGCGCCAGATGGCCCATTTCCCGGCCGGTGCGGGTGCCGACACCACGGCGCTGCATTTCGTCGTCGTCCCACATCGTGCCGTCCACCAGCAGGCAGTCGCTGCCGGCCATGATCTCCAGCAGCGGCGCGTCGACCTTGCCCAGGCCCGGCGCGTAGAACAGCTTGCCGCCGGTGTTCAGGTCTTCAATGATCAACCCGATGTTGTCGCCCGGATGCGGGTCGAAACGGTGCGGCGAATACGGTGGCGCGGCACTGCGCAGTGGCAGCGGAGTGAAACGCAGACTCGGGCAGGTCGGGATGGTGAAGCTGCAGTCGAGTTCGATGCGGTTCCAGTTCAGCCCGCCGTTCCAGTGGGTCAGCATGGTAAACAGCGGGAAACCGGTGCTCAGGTCTTCATGGACCATGTCGGTGCACCAGACGTTGTGCGGGCAACCCTCGCGCAGGCTGAGCAGGCCGGTGGTGTGGTCGATCTGGCTGTCCATCAGGATGATCGCGCTGATACCGGTATCGCGCAGGGCGCGGCCCGGTTGCATCGGGGCAAAATTCTGGAGCTGGGCGCGGATGTCCGGCGAGGCGTTGCACAGCACCCAGTTCACGCCGTCATCGGAAATCGCGATGGACGACTGGGTCCGCGCCTTGGCGTTCAGGCTCCCGTCGCGAAAACCTGCGCAGTTCACGCAGTTGCAGTTCCACTGGGGGAAACCGCCGCCGGCGGCGGAACCTAGAATCTGGACAAACATGGGTGCTCCATCATTTCAACGCTGAAAATAAAAACGCCTCGGCAAACCGAGGCGCTGAACGGCAGGACAAGCTTAGCGGCTTGCGAAGTACATGGTGACTTCAAAGCCGATACGCAGGTCGGTGTAAGCAGGTTTGGACCAGGACATGGGAGCGCTCCTTCAGGTGATGGGACGGTTGAGATCTATACATATAGTCCACCTCCAGCCGGAGATGTTCAGATAGTTAGGTGGCTATGTTACTCAAAATTACAGAGCGATTGGCCTGCAATCTCGGAAAAAGCTAATTGCACCAGCGGTAATGATCATTTTGTCACTTGCCAAGGCGCCTCCGGTTGCGAACTGCTGGCCAGACCGCGCCAGCCGCCCTCGGCGTTGATCAGGCGTTGTGCGGCGGCGCGCAGGGCAGAACGATCGATGTCCAGAATGGCTTGGGGAAGCTGCGCCAGATAATCCGACGAGTGGCCGGCCAGCTTGCCCTGCCAGAGCAGTTCGGCGGCCTGGGCGACGGGCAACGCAGCGATCTGGAATTGATCGGCCAAGGCCTGACGCTGGGCAACGAAGGTCGCCTCGTCGATGCCGTCGATCATTGCGGGCACGTCGTTCAGAAAGTCTTCAATGTGTTGCAGCAGGTTCAGAGGGGCGACGCTCGGTGATTGCACGCCGAACAGAACACCCGTCTGCCCATGGACCTGACGCAGCGCACTGAACACCGCATAACCCAGTTGCAACTCAACGCGCAGACGCTGGTAGAACGGTGTCTGACAAATGTGCGCGAGCAAGCGCCACGCAGCTTCGTCAGAGATTTCCTGCGTGGCTGTCGGACAGAACAGCAACAGCGCGTGTTCGCTGGAACCGGTGTCGAGGGCGGTCCACAGACGCTGCCCGTTGATCGAGGACGGCGACGACGAATGAGTGTCCGCAATGCCGGGCACGCGACTCAGGGCGAACCCCATCGCTGCTTGAGTCTGTGCCGACAACCCGTTTGCCAAACCTTCCCAGCGCGCCGTCGACCACAGCTGCTGCCAGTCATCAGCGACTGAGCTTTGCTCAAGGCAATGATCAGGCAGCGCTTTCAGCAGTTGTTTAATCGGTATCAACGCGGCGCTTTTTGGTTCTTCCTGTGAGAAACCGGCGTCAGGGTTTGTCAGCTCTTTCAGCGCATGTTCGAGGACGGTCGGCATCGACTCTTGCAGCCCCGTCATTTTCAGCAACCATTCATTTCCTGAAGCGCTGAAGGAAAAGTCGACGCCTGCCTGACGGGCATCCTCGCGCAGCGGCTGCAGGCGGTTTTCCAGACCCAGCTGATGGCGGGGTTGAGGTCTGGACTCTAATCGCCAGCGCAGATAAATCGCGCCTTCAGCGGTGTTATCGGGCAGGGCCTGGCTGAATTGCATCGGCGAGTTTTCGCGACGGCTGCGCGAGCGGTCCTGCGCGAATGTCCGCAGGCCACGGTGTTTGCTGGTCTGGCCGCGAATCAGGCCGGCATTTGAGGGTGGTGCCTCGGTGCGCAAGAACGGATTCGGTGTCGGCAGTTGCCATTCACCGCTGAAGTTATCCACAGCGCCGATTTTCTTCAGGATGTCCTTGAGCGCTACAACGCCTTGCTCGGATAACCCGGTTTCAAGCTGTTCGCTGTCGAGTCGGGCCAGCTGCATAGCACTGCTGACTTGTTGCTGGCGCTGAAGCACGGCAGCGTACTCCTCACGCAGAAGGGTCCAATCTTGTTGAGCAGCAAAAAAGCCCAGCCAATCCAGGAGCTTCTCGCTCAGGATGCTCGCCGATGCGGTCGTTGTGAATTCAACGTGCAGCACGGCTTGTCCGGCAAATTGATACAGCGGCTTGGCATTCAGATGCTCAGCCAAACCACATTCGCGCAATACAGTCAGCAGCCCGCCGGGTTTCGCGGCGTTCAACCAATGGCACAGAAACGCCAATGCTTCGGTCGACGCATTGGGCAGTGCTTCGAAGGTAAACAGTAGATCCAGCCGACGCTCGCCAGCCTGTTGATAACTTGCGACTGAAGATTCCATCAGCGGCGCAGGAGCCTGTTGTGGGAGGTTTTCTCCCAGGGAAATCACCGCGCCGAACGTCAGCGCCATTTGCTTCAACTCTTCGATACTTTGCGGGCCGGCCAGGCTCAGCGTCATCTGTCCGGTCTGATAAAACCGCTGATGGAAATCCTGCAGCGCTTGCTGAAACTCCGGTTGCTGTACGGGCAGGCTGTCGCGGTTACCGGCATGAAAACCGCGCAACGGATGAGTCGGCGAAAGCCCATCGAAGAGCGCCAACTGTTGTTGCGCCGTAGGATCCTGCGACCAGGCGACAAACTCCGCGTGCAGCACTTCCCGTTCCCGCAACTGATCGTCCAGATTCATACGCGGATGAGCGAGCATGTCTGACAGACGCTGCAATCCTCCATTGAAGACTTGAGGCGGTAGTTCGAAAAAGAAGTCGGTGGTGCGCTCGCTGGTCCGTGCATTCACCTGCCCGCCATGACCTTGTACGTAGGCCATCAGCCCTTGTTCCGCAGGAAAACGCTCGGTACCGAGAAACAACAGGTGCTCAAGAAAATGCGCCAGGCCTGGCCATGCCAATGGCACGTCATGACTGCCCGCGGCGACCCGCAACGCGGCCGCACAACGCTTCAGATTCGGGGCATGACGCAGCGTCACCCGCAGGCCGTTGGCCAGGGTTTCAGTGTGAGGGCGAGGGGGATTCAGCGCAGGCATGAGCACTTCCAGAACAGGGAAGCGCTAATGCTAGCGGATTACTGGGTGTCAGCGCTTGCTCAGCTCGCCGTAAAGCTCGGGGCGGCGATCGAGGAAGTAACGATTGGCGGCGCGGGAATCGATCATCAACTGGCGATCCAGCTCACCGACAATCAGCGCTTCATCGAGGCCCGCCTGAGCGATGCGGTTGCCATCCGGTGCGGCGATGCTGCTCTGGCCGCAGTAGTGGATGTCGCCTTCGTTGCCGCAGTAATTGGCATACGCCACGTAACACTGGTTTTCGAAGGCGCGGGCGCGGACGGTGACGTCGGCGATGAAGTCGTAAGGAATCATGTTCGCTGTCGGCACCAGAATCAGCTCGGCGCCGGCCAGGGCCAGACGCCGCGCGCTCTCCGGGAACTCCATGTCGTAGCAAATCAGGAAACCGAGCTTCCAGCCGTTGAGCTCCACCAGCGGAAAATCATCCTGGCCGGCGCTGAACATCGAGTGATCGAGGTCGCCGAACAGGTGAGTCTTGCGGTAGTTGCACAGGCGTTCGCCATTGGCGTCGATCAGTTGCACGGCGTTGTAGATCTGCCCGTCTTCGGTGCGCTCGGGATAGCCATACAAAATGGCGATCCCCGCGGTCTTGGCAATGCGCGCGATCTGCTGCGCCGACTCTCCGTTGTGCACCTCTGCCAAGACACTGACGGCATCGACGCCGATGTTGTAGCCGGTCAGGAACATCTCCGGCAGCACCAGCAAATCGGCGCCTTTGGCCTCCAGCGCCAGTTGATGCAGGCGTTGCAAATTGCCGGCGACGTCCAGAGGCAGCGGTGGACATTGGTAAAGGGCTACGCGCATTTCGAACTCCTTTTACTCGGGCAGGGCGATCGGACCGATCTCGTTGAACACATCTCCTGGACCCGGGTTCTCGGCGTGAGTTTCACCGCCGAAGTGTTTCATGATGCCCCACACCGCATTGAGCGAGGTCTGCACCGCGCCTTCGACCCACGCCGGTGTCCACGAAACGTCATCGCCGGCGATGAAAATCCCGCGCTGTTCGGCCGGCATATCAGCCTGCATGAAGTGCGCGTACATGCGCTGGTTGTAGCGGTAGTGACCGGGCAACGCGCCTTTGAATGCGCCAAGGAAATGCGGGTCGGCTTCCCACGACACGGTGATCGGATCGCCGATGATTCGCGCGGCGATGTCGACTTTCGGGTAGATCTTTTTCAGCGCGTTCAACGCCAGTTCGACGCGTTTTTCCACCGGGTGTGGAAGCATTTTCAACGCATCGCTCATCCACGAGTACGACAGGCAAATCACGCCCGGCTTGTCGTCGCCGTTGTCGAACAGATAGGTGCCGCGGGTCAGGCGATCGGTGAGGGTCATGCTCATCAAGTCGCGGCCGGTTTCCGGATCCTTGTCCTTCCAGAACGGGCGGTCGACCATCACGAAGGTTTTCGACGATTGCATGTAGCGGGTGCGGTCGAGGGCCATCCACATCTTTTGCGAGAACAGGGTTTCGTCGCACTCGATCTGGGTGGTCAGCAGCCAGCTCTGGCAGGTGGTCAGCACCGCCGCGTACTCGCGGGTATCGCCGTTGTTATCGGTGACCGCAAAACGGCCGTCCGCGGCGTGAGCGATTTTTTTGACCCCGGAGCGTGGTGCGCCCCTGTGCAGCGACTTGAGGCTGGTGCCTTCGGGCCAATGCACGCAACGTTCCGGCGCATGGCGCCAGATGCCTTGCGGCACTTGTTCGACGCCGCCGACGACCAGGTGTTGGTGATCGTCGCAGTTAGTCATCACTACGCGGAAGATTTCCAGCATCGAGTTCGGGAAGTCCGAGTCCCAGCCACCGGTGCCGAAACCAACCTGGCCGAATACTTCGCGGTGATGGAACGACAGCTTGGCGAAGGCTTCGGAGGTGGCGACAAAGTCGTAGAAGGTGCGGTCGTCCCACAGCGGAACCAGGGTGTTCCACAACTCTTTGAGGCGCGGCACGTCACGGTCGCGGATCGCTTGCTGGATATCGGAGAACTGTGAGCCGGCTTCCAGTGCATCCGCCCACGCGTCAGCCACTTCCTGGAACAGTGCCGGCAGATCCGCCAGTTTCTGTGCGTAATGGGTTTTGCCTTCCAGGTCGATGACGGTGCTGCCAGAGGCAGGGGTCAGCGGATTGGGAAAGGGTTTGGTCTCGAGGCCGAGCTTGTCGACGTAGTGGTAAAACGCGGTGGACGACACCGGGAAGCGCATGCCGCCCAGTTCGGCGACGATGCCATCGGTCCCGTTGAACGCCTGCGAGCGCAGACGGCCGCCCAATTTCGAGGCTTCATAGACGACGGGCTTGAGGCCCAGTTTCATCAGTTCGTAGGCCGCGACCAAACCGGCGATACCGGCGCCGACAATCGCTACTTCGGCGCCGTGGTTGTGCGCAGGAATGCTGCCGAGGCCGGCCGGGTGTTCGATCCAGTCGTCGAAAGCGAAAGGAAAGTCCGGGCCAAAAATGGTGACTGGTTTTTTACCGTCTGCAGGATGGCGATTGTTCTTGTTCATGGCTGACCTTGCTGGCGACCGGACGCGGGGTGCGCGTCTGAGTATAGGAAAAGATGGCAGCCATTCTAGAGAGCGTAGAACACGTTAATAAGACGCAATGTGTCGTCGTTTTGCTAATTAATTGAGCAAAATGACGAGCTATTGCTACACACCGTCCAGTGTGGGAGCGAGCCTGCTCGCGATGACGGAGTGTCAGTCGACATTGATAGTGATGGGTAAATCGATTCGCCGGCAAACCAGTCTCGCTCCCACCTTGGTCGGCGTTAAACCGGCTGGCCACGATCTATCTTGCTGCTGAGAATGATCGACGTGGTCGTCTTCTCCACCCCGTCCACACTGCCGATCTGATCCAGCAACTGATCCAGCTGCTCCGGCGAATCAGTGCGCAACCAGGCCACATAATCAAATTCGCCACTCACCGCGCACAACTGCTGCACTTGTGCCATAGCACTCAACCGCCGCAACACTTCCTTGCCAGAGCGCGGTTGCACCGTGATTCCGACGTACGCCTGCAATCCGCCGTCCACCACACGCTGGCCCAGGCGCACGCCGTAACCGGTGATGACCTTGGCCTTTTCCAGTCGCGACAGCCGCGACGTTACGGTGGTGCGGGCGATGCCCAATTGCCGGGCGAGCATGGCCACGCTTTCACGGGCATTGATTTGCAGGGCCGCGATCAATTGGCGGTCGATTTCGTCAAGAACGGGCGGGCGAGTGTCAGGCAATGGTCGTCTCCAGCAACACAAATCAATGGGTCAGCATGTTACAGCACCGCTCGCATACCGGATGTTTGATCTAGCCTCAGTACCGTTCATGCCATTTTTACCTGCGACAATTTGCCATAAGTAACTAGGTAGTACATTATTCCGCGCTTGTCACAAATGGGGAAAATTACCGACATGAATAATTCTGGGGCTGCCGGCGGCGGCAAATGGTTGCTGTCGGGGCTGGGTGTCCTGATTGCGTTGATCGGACTCGGCCTGGCCGGTGGCGGCGGTTATCTGGTCTCGCTGGGCGGCAGCTGGTATTTCCTGCTGATGGGCCTGGCGATGCTGGTGTCCGGGCTGATGATCGCCCGTCGCAAGCCGCAAGGTGCGTGGCTGTATGGCGTGGCGCTGATGCTTACCGCGATCTGGGCCGTATGGGACACCGGTTTCGAATACTGGCCACTGGTCTCGCGCGTGCTGACCTTCGCCGTGATCGGCGTGGTCGTTGCGCTGATCTATCCGACGCTGGTCCGTGCTTCAGGCGCGACTGCCGGCCGTGGCGCTTATGGCCTCGCCGGTATCCTGGGCGTCGGCGTTGTCGCAACGATGGCCTACATGTTCGTGCCGACCCATGTGGTCAAGGCCAGCATTGAACCGGCTGTTACGCCGGTTGCTCCGGGTACCGAACAGAAAGACTGGGCCCATTGGGGCAACACCACCGCTGGCAACCGCTTTGCCGCGCTGGACCAGATCAACAAAGGCAACATCGACAAGTTGCAGGTGGCGTGGACCTTCCGCACCGGCGACATCCCGCAAAGCACCGGCGCTGGCGCTGAAGACCAGAACACCCCGCTGCAAATCGGCGACACGGTCTACACCTGCACCGCTTACGGCAAAGTCTTCGCGCTGGACGTCGACACAGGCGCCCAACGCTGGAAGTTCGACCCGCAAGGTACTGCGCCAAACTGGCAGCGTTGCCGTGGCCTGGGTTATTCCGAGACGCCAGTGTCTTCGGATAACCAGCCCACTGCCTGTACGAAACGTCTGTTTCTGCCGACCGGCGATGCCCGTCTGATCGCGATCAATGCCGAGACCGGCAAGCCGTGTGAAGAGTTTGGCAACAAAGGCACGGTCGATCTGACCACCGACATGGGTGAAGTGAAGCCCGGTTACTACCAGCAAACCTCAACCCCGCTGGTCGCAGGTGACGTGGTGATCGTCGGTGGCCGTGTGGCCGATAACTACTCCACCGGCGAGCCGCCAGGCGTGGTCCGCGCTTACGATGTACGCAGCGGTGAACTGGTGTGGGCCTGGGATCCGGGCAATCCGGACACCACCAAACGTCCACCGGCTGGTGAGACCTATACACGCGGCACACCAAACGTCTGGTCGGCCATGTCCTACGACGCCAGACTCGGTCTGGTCTACTTGCCCACCGGCAACGCCACGCCAGACTTCTTTGGTGGTCAACGCACGGCATTCGATGACAAGTGGAGTTCGTCCATCGTCGCCATCGACGTGAAGACCGGTCAGGTGCGCTGGCACTTCCAGACCACCCATCACGACCTGTGGGACTTCGACCTGCCGGCTCAACCGTTGTTGTACGACGTACCGGACGACAAGGGCGGCCTGCAGCCAGCCTTGGCGCAAGTCACCAAACAAGGCGAGATCTTCCTGCTCAACCGCGAAACCGGCGTGCCGATCGCGCGCGTCGAAGAGCGCCCGGTTCCGCAAGGTAGTGTGCCTGGCGAACGCTATTCGCCCACCCAGCCGTTCTCGGTGGACATGCCGTCCATCGGCAACAAGACCCTGACCGAAGCCGACATGTGGGGCGCCACGCCGTTTGACCAGTTGATGTGCCGCATCCAGTTCAAAGGCATGCGCCACGAAGGCGTCTACACCCCACCGGGCATGGACCGCGCGCTGCAATTCCCGGGCTCGTTGGGTGGTATGAACTGGGGCAGCGTCTCGGTAGATCCAAACACGAACTACATGTTCGTCAACGACATGCGCCTGGGCCTGGCCAACTACATGATCCCGCGCAACAAGATCGCCGCCGGGGCCAGCGGTATCGAAATGGGCGTCGTGCCACAGGAAGGCACACCGTTCGGGGCGATGCGCGAACGCTTCCTCTCGGCGGTGGGCATTCCGTGCCAGAAGCCGCCGTTCGGCACGATGTCCGCCATCGACCTCAAGACCCACAAACTGATGTGGCAAGTCCCGGTCGGCACCGTGCAAGACACCGGCCCGCTGGGTATCCGCATGCATTTGCAGATACCGATTGGCATGCCGACCCTCGGTGCTTCTCTGGCCACCCAGTCCGGCCTGCTGTTCTTCGCCGGTACCCAGGATTTCTACCTGCGGGCGTTCGATACGGGTAACGGGAATGAGATCTGGAAGTCGCGTTTGCCGGTGGGTAGCCAGTCGGGTCCGATGACGTATGTTTCGCCGAAAACCGGTAAGCAGTACATCCTGCTGACGGTGGGCGGTGCGCGTCAGTCAACGGATCGTGGGGATTACGTGATTGCGTATGCCTTGCCTGAGTAAAGGCTGAATCGCACGTACGAAAAAGCCGCGCGATTGCGCGGCTTTTTTTTGTTGAGCGAACCGACCCGAAGCCAGCAACGCACAGGATGGACAGCAATCGCCACTCGTAGTCGAATACTAAGTCGAGGGATGCAAGGAGACGGAGATGACGAAGCAGATGCCTTCAGCCATGCACGATCGTGCGTTGCAGATTGCCCATCACGAAATGGGCCACTACGTCGTGGCCCGCGCATTGGGGTTTGCAACCGGCGGCGTGACCCTGTCCGTGACCATGGACTTGCGGCATCAAGGAGGCGCTGCCATTACCCTGGCGCGCCCGATTTCATCGATGGACGCAATGAAAGCGCACGTGGAAGCCCGAATAATGGTCCTGATGGCTGGCGCCATGGGGCAGACATTGTCTTCGACACATCGGTCCGGGAATCGCGTCGACAAGACGAAAGCCGTCACCATCCTGAAAGGTGCGCTGGGGGCGGAACAGGATTATGCAAAAGTAAAAGAGCTTCAGCATTTGCTGCGCAACATCACCTGTCCCGATACGGATCCCACGTCATCTGACCTTATTGCGGCTGAGCTTCAAGCGATGACTGATCGCATGTGGGGCCGGACTCAAGCAATCGTCGAGGACCTGGCGGACACGATTACCGAACTGGGACGCGTGTTGGTTGACGCCATGGTCATCGTGGAGCAGTGGGGCAGGGCGGCGGATACGTATGAGGTGGTGTTTACGCGTGAGATGCTTGAGCGGTTGCGGCCAGTGCAGGCCATTCCAGCGTTGGGTGTTTGGGTGTAAGACCACGCACCACCGATCATCATGTGAAAGCCCCGAATTCTCGGGGCTCATTCCACGGCCCATCGGCCGTTATTTTTTGGACTTCGGATCGGTGCGATCAGGTCCGCGCTCCAGCACCTTCATCACATCATCGACCACGGCCTTGCTCATCGACGTCAGGTAATGCGCGGCCCAGGCGTGGCGGTCGGTGTCTTTGGCGTAGGCGGCGTCCATGGTCAGCTCCTTGGCGAGGTACAACAGATTTGAGGCCTGCGCTAGAGCGTCGGCGAGGGGAACGCCACTACTGACATGGAACAGCGGTTGGTTTGAGCAGTAGATGAAGGGGGTGAGGCCGATGGTTTGTAGTTCTGAAAACGCGGTCGAATCTGTTTTGCTCATAGTCTTGCTCCTTGACATAGGGAGCTGCCGCATTCGTTACCACACGAATGGGAGGCAGCTGTGCGCAGGGTGGTAAACCGGGAGCCAAGGAGACCGGCACGCCCTAGAGCGTCCCACGCACAGCTGCCATAACACAGGATCACAGCCGTAAAGAACTGACTGTTCATGTGATGGAAACGCTGTTGCGCCTTTTCTCGCCGGGTTACCACACCCGATCACTGCATTTGCAGCGACGTCCGGAGACTATCCCGTCGAAGAACAGCGCAACAAGGCATCAAAGTGCCCACAAAACACGATTCGGAGTTTGCCTACAAGGTCTGCGGACGTCATCCGATATTGCGCCACCTGAAGTAAACAAAACCAAACGCCATTCACGAAAAAGCCGCGCATTAAGCGCGGCTTTTTTGTTTGGTGGGCCCACACGGACTTGAACCGTGGACCAAAGGATTATGAGTCCTCTGCTCTAACCAACTGAGCTATAGGCCCTCAGTAGGCCGCGGATTATAGCGACGGTTTCTCGGCTGTGCTATCCGAAAAATCCGATACGGCTATACGAAGAAACGTCGCGGCGAATTCGTCCGCCCGCAATGGCAAGCTGACGATGTAGCCCTGAATCTGTTCGCAGCCTTCTTCGGCGAGAAATAGTTGCTGCGCCAGGGTCTCGACGCCTTCGGCTATCACGGTGAATTGCATGCTGCGGCCCAGCGCGATGATGGCGCGAACGATTGCCGCATCGTGGGGATCATCCGGCAGGCCGCGGACGAAAGACTGGTCGATCTTGAGAATATCCAGCGGCAGGCGTTTGAGGTAGCTCAGGGAGGAATAGCCGGTGCCGAAGTCGTCGATGGCCAGTTGCACACCCAGGTGTTTGAGTTGATGCAGCACCGCCAGCGCTTCCTCGGCCTGGCTCATGATGAAGTTCTCGGTAATTTCCAGTTGCAATAACCCGGGCTGAAGACCGTTGTCCTTGAGCAGTTGTTCGATCCGGCCGAGCAGGTTGGGTTGACGCAGTTGTGCGCCTGCGAGGTTGACCGACAGCGGGCCGAGGCATTCATAGGTCTGATTCCATTCGTACATCTGCCGACACGCGGTCTCGAGCACCCAGTCGCCGATTTGCAGAATCATCCCGTTCTCTTCGGCCAGCGGAATGAAGTGCTCGGGCGGCACGGCGCCGAAGGTCGGGTGATGCCAGCGGATCAGCGCTTCGGCGCCGACAAGGCGATGGTCCTCCAGGCTGATTTTGGGCTGGTAACACAGGGACAGCTCATTGCGCTCGATGGCACGGCGCAGTTCGTGCTCCAGTGCGACGCGCTCGCTGGCCTGGGCGGTCAGGTCGCGGGTATAGCTTTCGACCCGGTTGCGGCCCTTGGCCTTGGAGCGATACATCGCCGCGTCGGCGTTTTTGACCAGCGTGGCGACGTCACAGCCGTCTTTGGGATACAGGCTGGTGCCGATGCTGGCGCTGATGAAGAACTCATGCTCGCCCGCCTGGAATGGCGCGCTGAAGCAGTTGAGCAACTTGGTTGCGATATTGTCGGCGTCGGTGGATTGCTGCAGGCCCGGTAGCAGGATGATGAACTCGTCGCCGCCCAGTCGCGCCACGGTGTCGATATCACGCAACTGCTCCTTCAGACGCACGGCGATGCCCTTGAGCAGCAGGTCGCCGACCGGGTGGCCGAGGCTGTCGTTGATGTGTTTGAAGCGGTCCAGGTCGAGGAACAACACCGCGCCCTGGCCGCCGTTTTCCTGCTGGTTGTTGAGCGCGGTCAGCAGCCGGCTTTCGAACAGTGTGCGGTTGGGCAGGCCGGTGAGCGGGTCGTGGTGCGCCTGATAATCGAGTTTGGCTTGCGCGTGCTTCAGGCTGGAAATGTCCGCAAACACGGCAACAAAGTGGGTGATGAACTTGTCGCGGTTGCGCACGGCGCTGATGGTCAGCCAGCTCGGGTACAACTCGCCGTTTTTGCGCCGGTTGGAAATCTCGCCCTGCCAATGGCCTTCGGCGGTCAGTTGATGCCACATGGCGGCGTAGAAGGCGCTGTCATGCAGGCCTGAGGCAAGCAGGCGCGGGGTGTGGCCCAGTGCTTCGCTTTCGCTGTAGCCGGTAATTTCGGTAAACGCGCGGTTGACCGCGCTGATGTGTTGCTGCGTGTCGGTGATCAAAACCCCCTCGGCGGTGCTCTCGAACACCGTCGCGGCTTGTTGCAGTTTTTCCTGCATCAGGTGTCGCTCGGTGATGTCCCGGGCGATGGTCAGCATGCAGTCTTCATCGCCGATCGGCAGCGGTCGGCTGGACACCTCGCAGAGGCGGATCTGCCCGTCGCTGCGGCGGATATGGCAACTGAAGTCACGGACGAAACCATCCCGGTGCAGCAGGTCGAGCATCTGTTTGCGTTCGTTGAGGTTGACCCAGATCCCCAGCTCAAGCGCCGAACGATCCACCGACATCGCACTGTTGAAACCGGTAATGCGGCTGAAGCCTTCGTTGACCTCCAGCAGCAAGCCATCGCTCTGCCGGGACAGCAGCAAACCGTCGGGGGACGCGTGGAAGGCTTTGGCGAATTTTTCTTCGGACGTTTGCAGCTGTTGCTGGGTTTCCTTGAGCTTACTGATATCGCGCACAACCACCACCAACGCCGGGGTCGTATCGAGATCGAAAGGTTCGGCGGAGATCAGGCCGGTAAACACTTGGCCATTGCTGCGGCGAAAGGGCATCTCCAGGTTACGGATGCTGCCGGCCTGCAAGCGTTGCAACAGACCTGGCCCAACGCCGGGTATGCCCCAGATGTTCAGGTCGGTGGCGGTCTGACCGATGACTTCCTCGGCTTTGAGACCAATCTGCTCCTCGAACGCTTCGTTGACTTCCAGCAGGCAGCCATCCGACAGCCGCGCAATGACCAGAATGTCCGGGCATTGCTGGAACACCGAGGCAAACTTCTGCTCCGACAGGCGCAACGCCTCTTCGGTGCGCTTGGTTTCGCTGATGTCGATCATCAGCCCGCGCATCACCGGTTCATGGCCGTGCTCGATCAGGCTGACGATGTCGCGCACCCACAGGCAACGGCCGTCGGCGGTGATGACCCGGTAATCGAGGCTGTGATCGCGCCCGGCCAGGACTTCGTGATCGCAGAAGGTCTGGGCGCGAGTCAGGTCGGCGGGGTGGATGATGTTGCGCCAGAACCCCGGAATCAGCCAATGGGACAGGGGATAACCAAGCAATTCTTCGGCGTGGGGCGACACATAGCTGTAGGTGAAATCGGTGATCCGCGCTTCCCAGGCAATGGCCGAAAGGCTCTCCACCAGCCCGCGATAATGGTATTCGCTGCTGCGCAGTTCCTGTTCAAGGTCGACGCGGCGGGAGATTTCCGAACTCAGTCGGCGATTGATCCGGATGACCACCGCCAGCACGGTGATCAGCAACAGCAACCCCGGCAGGCCGTAAACGATCAGATCGGACCAGAAGGTTCGATGATCGAGGACGTTACCGACCCAATGTTCCTGGATGGCGCTGATTTCTGCCGGTGTCATGTCTGCCAGGACTTTGTCGAGGATGCCGACCAGAATCTTCTTGTTCTGAGGCACGCCCATGGCCAGTTGATAGCGATAGGGCGTCTCGCCGCTGACATAGAGCCCATCGAGCTTGAGTTGGCGCAAGCTCCAGACGCTGGAAGCGAGATCGCCGACCACCGCGTCCACTTCATCGGTCGCCAGTGCCTGCAAGGCTGAACTGACGTTGGGCATGCCCACCAGATTCAGGTCGGGGTGATGAGTGCGCAGCAGTTCATGAGGCGCGTAGTTTTCCACTACGGCGATTTTCAGACCGTACAACTCTTCAAGCTTGTGCGGTTGAGCGCCTCCGACGTGGGCAAGGATGACGATCGGAAAGTCGAGGTAGGGGCGCGTAAACGCCAGGTATTTCTGACGCTCCGGGGTCGACATGATGCCTGGCAACAGATCCAGTTTCGCTTGTTTGGCCTGCTCAAGCACAGCCGTCCAGCTCACAGGCTCGATGGGCGTGAGCTTGATGGCCAGGCGTTGGCGAATCAGGTCGATGTAATCCGCCGCAAGGCCCTGATAGCGGCCCTGATCGTCACGAAACTCAAAGGGTGGCCATGACGCATCGACACCCAAGCGTAAGTCAGGGTGGGCCGTCAACCAGCTACGTTCTTCGTCGGTCAGAGTCAGCGCGCCAGCCGTTGCGGTCCAGGTCATCAGCGACAGCAAAAAAAGCACGGTCGGCATTCTGGGCATAACGGTCTCGTTATGGCTCGGGGGAATGTTTCGAGTGTAGACGGGCAATTCGGCGGGAGGGAAGTGCGGGGGATTTAATCTGCATAAAGCAAAACCCCCGGCCTGGGCCGGGGGTTTTGTGATCACTCGTCGAGGAAGGAGCGCAGATGCTCGCTTCTCGTCGGGTGGCGCAGCTTGCGCAGCGCCTTGGCTTCGATCTGACGAATCCGTTCACGGGTCACGTCGAACTGCTTACCAACCTCTTCAAGCGTGTGGTCGGTATTCATGTCGATACCGAAGCGCATGCGCAGAACCTTGGCTTCACGGGCAGTGAGGCCGGACAGGACTTCGCGAGTCGCTTCTTTAAGGCTCTCAACGGTAGCAACATCGATTGGCGACTGCATGGTCGAGTCTTCGATGAAGTCACCCAGATGGGAGTCTTCGTCATCACCGATCGGGGTTTCCATGGAGATCGGCTCTTTAGCGATCTTCAATACCTTGCGGATCTTGTCCTCAGGCATTTCCATGCGTTCGCCCAGCTCTTCCGGGGTCGGTTCGCGACCCATTTCCTGCAACATCTGCCGGGAAATACGGTTGAGCTTGTTGATCGTCTCGATCATGTGCACCGGAATACGGATGGTGCGGGCCTGGTCGGCGATCGAGCGAGTGATCGCCTGACGGATCCACCAGGTGGCATAAGTCGAGAATTTGTAGCCGCGGCGGTATTCGAACTTGTCTACCGCTTTCATCAAACCGATGTTGCCTTCCTGGATCAGATCGAGGAATTGCAGGCCACGGTTGGTGTACTTCTTGGCGATGGAGATCACCAGACGCAAGTTCGCTTCGACCATCTCTTTCTTCGCGCGGCGGGCCTTGGCCTCACCGATCGACATGCGACGGTTGATGTCCTTGATCTCGGCGATCGTCAAACCTGTTTCGGTTTCCAGCGCGGTCAGCTTCTGCTGGCAACGAATGATGTCCGGCTGCAGGCGACCAATGGCTTCAGCATATTTGCTTTTGCCTTTGGCCAGAGCGTCGCTCCAGCTTTCGTCAACTTCATTGCCCGGGAACTGGCGCAGGAAGTCGGCACGCGGCATACGGGCATCACGCACGCACAATTGCATGATCGCGCGCTCTTGCTGACGCAGACGATCCAGGGCACTGCGAACACGCTCGACCAGGCCTTCGAATTGCTTCGGCACCAGTTTGATCGGCATGAACAGCTCAGCCAGGGCCAACAGTTCAGCGATAGCTGCTTTGTTGTTGCGACCGTGCTTTTTCAGAGCCTTGCGGGTGATTTCCATCTGATCAGCGACAGCGCCAAAACGCTGTGCGGCGATGATCGGATCCGGACCGCTTTCGGCTTCTTCTTCGTCATCCGAAGCTTCGGCGTCATCGTCGTCGGTATCGTCGTCCGCTTTCACGGCTTTCGGATCGACTGGCGGCGGCACTTCTGCAGCAGGCGGCGCAATGCCGTCGTCCGGGTCGATATAACCGCTCAGGACGTCGGACAGGCGGCCACCTTCGGTGGTGACGCGAGTGTATTCGGAGAGAATATGGTCAACCGTGCCAGGGAAGTGCGCAATTGCGCCCATCACTTCGCGGATGCCTTCTTCAATACGTTTGGCGATTTCGATTTCGCCTTCACGTGTCAGGAGCTCTACCGTACCCATTTCGCGCATGTACATGCGCACCGGGTCGGTGGTGCGACCGATGTCGGTTTCGACCGCTGCCAACGCTGCTGCTGCCTCTTCGGCCGCGGCTTCGTCGGTATCGGCGTCGGCCAGCATAAGGGAATCCTTATCTGGCGCAACCTCGAATACGTTGATCCCCATGTCATTGATCATGCGGATGATGTCTTCCACCTGTTCCGGATCTGAAATATCCTCCGGCAGGTGGTCGTTGACCTCCGCGTAAGTCAGGTAGCCCTGCTCACGACCAAGTGTGATCAACTCTTTGATACGAGACTGCTGTTGCGCTTTTCCGGACATAACACCCTATCCACTGAAGGTCTTGGCGGGCAAAAAACAAGCCGAGGATTATACCTGAGCTATGACCTCACGCGCCAGTTGAGGTCGGGTTTGGTACAGTCATATTGCGTTTTAATAGGTCGCGCATCTGATTTGCGATCTGATTTGCTTCCTCTGCGGTCAATCCCGGCTGTCTTGCTTTTCTGATAAGTGCTTCCAGGCTATCGGTGTGTTGACCGGCTGATAGCCTAGTAATGGTGTCTAAAAACTGTTGTTCAAGGTTGCCGCCTTCAATCAGCCATTCCTTTTCCGCCAATGCTTTGAGAAGACGTCCCTGCTCCGTCCCGTGCCAGCGGGCCATTAACTGAATTGAGTTTAGCTTAGGATTTTTTTGCACGGCCTCGATAAGGGCCACCAGCAATTGCGCGTAGGTGTTGCTCTCATTGGCGAAGTGATCGGCGGTTTCTACCCTGCCAGCCAGTTCCGGATGATGAATGAGCGTGCGAAGCGCAATCAGGGTCGGGGCTTCCACGGCAATCGGTGTGCGCGGGGCGCTTTGTTGATCGCGATCACCGCCACGCTTGCCATTTTTATCCCACGGTTTCTTGTCCCATTTCTTGCCGCCGGCGCCGGGTTTCTTCGGTGTCCATTCCTGCTGCGGCACGTACATCTCTTGTGCCTGCGGCTGATGGTAATCGCCGTAATCCGGCATCGCGTCGTAATCGATGCCCGGGTCGTAGGCAGGCGGCGCGTCCTGAGGTGCGCTTTGCACCAGCTGGCTCACGGCTTCGCCACTGAGCCCGGTGATTTCGGACAGGCGCTTGCGCATTAGGATCCGCAGGTTCGCGCCCGGAACCTTGTCGATCAGCGGCGCCGCAAGGGTGGCCATGTGGGCCTTGCCTTCGAGCGAGCGCGGGTCCGATTCCTCGGTCAGTTGCTGGAAAAAGTAGTCTGCCAATGGCTGCGCGTGCTGGTTGATCCGCGCGCGGAAAGCATCGGTGCCTTCGGAGCGGACCAGCGTATCCGGGTCTTCGCCCTCGGGCAGAAACAGGAAGCGCGCCCGTCGCCCGTCTTGCAGGCAGGGCAGGGTGGCTTCCAGTGCTCGCCATGCGGCGTTACGGCCAGCCTGGTCGCCGTCGAAGCAGAACAAAACGTTGGGCACGACGCGAAACAGACGCTTCAAGTGCTCTTCGCTGGTGGCGGTGCCGAGTGTGGCGACGGCATTGCGCAGGCCTTGCTGGGCGAGGGCGATGACGTCCATGTAGCCTTCGACGACGATGATTTCGTCGAGGTTACGGTTGTTTTTGCGTGCTTCATAAAGGCCGTAGAGTTCCTGGCCTTTATGGAATACCGGGGTTTCCGGTGAGTTCAGGTATTTCGGTTTGTCATCGCCCAATACCCTGCCACCGAAAGCGATGATGCGCCCGCGGCTGTCGCGGATCGGAAACATCACGCGATCGCGGAAGCGGTCATAGCGTTTGCCGGTTTCGGCGTTTTCGATCAGCAGGCCGGCATCGACCATGGCTTTCTGTTGCAGCGTGTCGCTGCTCAGGTGCTTGAACAGATTGTCCCAGCCGGGCGGAGCGAAACCGAGGCCGAAGTCCCGGGCGATCTCGCCGGTCAGTCCGCGACCCTTCAAGTAATCCACCGCGGCTTTGCGCGACGGATGGCTTTTCAGTGCCTGACGATAGAAATCGGCGGCGGCAGTGAGCAACGGGTACAGCGGCGAATCGGTCGGCTGCCGCGGTTTGTGCGGCCGGCCGCTTTCTTCGCGGGGGATTTCCATGCCGGCGGCTTTGGCCAGTTCTTCGACAGCCTGGATGAAGTCCAGGTTGTCGTGGTCCATCATGAAGCCGAGGGCGTTACCGCCAGCACCGCAGCCGAAGCAGTAATAGAACTGCTTGTCGGGGCTGACGCTGAAGGAAGGGGTTTTTTCTTTGTGGAACGGGCAGCAGGCAGTGTAGTTCTTGCCGGCCTTTTTCAGTTGCAGGCGCGAGCTGACCACATCGACGATGTCGGTGCGGTTCAGAAGGTCGTCAATGAAGCTCTGGGGAATTAGCCCGGCCATGGCGGTCTCGTCATCTGCGCTGAAATGGACCCAAAACGAAGGGCCGGCGAACGCGGGTCATTGCTTGAGGCGCGCAAAGTGTGCGGCTCGACCAGTGTCGTCTGCGTAATCGCTGTCGGGAAGTGTATCTGCCGAAAATCCACTGACGTTAATACCAATCAGTATTCGACTATTTGAAAGTGTTTCGCTGAATCCGCTGCGGCCAGTCGATGGCCTCGGATAGCTCATAAGCGGGCACGCAAGAAGGTGCCTTGGGCTGATCGTCGTGAGAGGAATCAGTGGGTGTGCTCGTCAGTAGCCTTGGAAGGCTCGTCAGAAAAGACGTGCACCGCTGGCAAAAGAGCCAGGTCTGACGCTGTGAAGCAGGTTTGTCTCGGTCGCGTCTGCGGCTTTGACGGTGAAGCATCAAGCGTTGTCCGCAAATGCCATTAGCCCGGCTGAGGGCCGGGCTTGGCAGAAGCTTGCTACGAACGTCTGTGTATTAGTACAGACGAACGGCGCGGCGCTGTTCGCGCTGAACTTTCTTGGCGTGACGCTTAACAGCGGCTGCTGCTTTGCGCTTACGCTCAGAAGTTGGCTTCTCGTAAAATTCGCGGCTACGAACTTCAGCCAGTACACCGGCTTTTTCGCAGGAGCGCTTGAAACGACGCAGAGCTACGTCGAAGGGTTCGTTCTCTTTTACTTTGACGGCTGGCATCCAGAGCTACCTTCATTCATTACCGGGGTCAACATCCTCGCGGCAAAAGAGCACTTGAAGACGTCGGTTTTTAAGGGTTGCGGATGTTAACCCCTCATCGCTCGGAATGCAAAGCCTCTGATCGAAAACCGCTAGTCGGGGCATCACATGGCGACTATTATGCGCGCCTTCGAATTCAGCCTAAACAAGGCGCAAACCCATGCTAGTACTGGGATTAGAAACCTCCTGCGACGAAACCGGTGTCGCATTATATGACAGTGAACGCGGCTTGCTGGCCGACGCGCTGTTCAGCCAGATCGACCTGCATCGCGCCTATGGTGGCGTGGTGCCGGAGCTGGCTTCGCGTGACCACGTCAAACGCATGCTGCCCTTGATTCGTCAGGTGTTGGCCGAGGCGGGCTGCGTGCCCACCGAGATCGACGCGATCGCCTATACCGCGGGTCCGGGGCTGGTCGGGGCGCTGCTGGTCGGTGCTTCCTGCGCTCAGGCGCTGGCCTTTGCCTGGGGCATTCCGGCGCTCGGCGTGCACCACATGGAAGGCCATTTGCTGGCGCCGATGCTGGAGTCGCAACCGCCGGAATTCCCGTTCGTCGCTTTGTTGGTGTCGGGCGGTCATACGCAGCTGGTTCAGGTCGACGGGATCGGTCAATACACGCTCTTGGGCGAAACCCTCGACGATGCTGCCGGTGAAGCCTTTGACAAGACCGCGAAGATGATGGGGCTGAATTATCCGGGCGGTCCGGAAATCGCTCGTCTGGCGGAGCAAGGCGTTGCAGGACGTTTCACTTTTCCGCGTCCGATGTGCGACCGCCCGGGCCTGGCTTTCAGCTTCAGTGGCCTGAAAACCTTCGCCCTCAACACCTGGCAGCAGAGCGTCAGCGCCGGGGACGACAGCGAGCAAGCCCGTTGCGACATCGCGCTGGCGTTCCAGCAGGCCGTGGTGGAGACTTTGACCATCAAGTGCAAGCGCGCCCTGAAACAGGCGGGCATGAAGCGTCTGGTCATCGCAGGTGGCGTCAGCGCCAACAAGGCGCTGCGCTCTTCACTGGAAAAAATGCTCGGCGACATGAAGGGCGACGTGTTTTACGCCCGTCCGGAGTTCTGCACCGACAACGGCGCAATGATTGCGTTTGCCGGCTGCCAGCGCTTGCAGGCCGGTCAGCACGAAAGTCTGGCGATCAGCGTGCAGGCACGCTGGCCGATGGAGCAATTGTCAGGGCTGTGATGAGCGGCGCTCACGTCCGGTATTTAAAAATGCCGTTCGCGCCCGGCAAACAGGTCGCGTAGATTGCCCCGATGACGCCAGACGATCATGCCCGTGAGCGCGCTCATGGGCAGCAAGGCCGCCGGTTCCTGCCAGGCCAGCAGCGGCAGGGTCAGCGGTGTGGCGATCAGTGCGGCGAGTGAGCTGGTGCGGGTCAGGTAGAACGTCAGCAGCCAGGCACAGACCGCCAGCAGGGCTGCTGGCGGGTAAAGCCCCAGTAACATGCCGGCAGCAGTGGCGACACCTTTGCCACCGCGAAAGCGAAAATACAGCGGGAACAGGTGACCGATGACGGCACAAACGCCGATCCAGGCCTGTTCTTGCAGCGAAAGACCCGCAACACCGGCGATCAGCACCGGCAACAGCCCTTTGCAGAGGTCGCCGATCAAGGTCAGGATGGCGAGTTTCTTGCCGGCCAGACGCAACATGTTGGTGGCACCGGCATTGCCCGAGCCACTCATTCGCGGATCGGGGTTACCGGTCAGGCGGCTGAGCAAAATGGCGAAGGACAGAGAGCCGAGCAGGTAGGCGAGAGTCGCCAGTAACCAAAACATGCTAACTATTCCGGGCGAGGACGCCCTGATTCTAACGGCGCATTGCGCCCTTGTCGTGCAGCGGAGAAAAGTGCTTGGACAGAGTGTTTATCGAGGGCCTGGAAGTCGACACCGTGATCGGTGCCTACGACTGGGAGCGAGGCATCCGACAGTGCTTGCGTCTTGATCTGAGCTTCGCCTGGGACAATCGCCCGGCCGCGGCGGGTGATGACCTGACCCTGGCGCTCGATTACGCGAGCGTTTCGTCGCGCATCCAGGCCTTTGCCGAGCAAGCGCAGTTCCAGTTGGTCGAGACCTTTGCCGAGCGTCTGGTTGAGGTGCTGATGAGCGAGTTCAACGTCACCTGGATGCGTCTCAAACTGACCAAGCCAGGTGCCGTCCCGGCGGCCACCGGTGGTGTGGGCGTGGAGATCGAGCGCGGATGTCGCTGACTCAGGTGTACCTCGGGCTCGGTAGCAATATCGAGCGCGAAACCCATTTGCAGGCTGGCCTGGAAGCCCTGGCGGGTTTTCTGGTGGATATAAGATGCTCGGCGGTGTTTGAAAGCCAGCCGGTGGGGATCAAGAGCGGGCCGTTCTTCAATTTCGTGGTCTCGGCTTACACCGATTTGCCGCTGATAGAACTGGACCGCCGACTGAAATTCATCGAGGCGGACAACGGCCGCTATGCACCGGACCGCAAGGGTTTGCCGCTGGATATCGACGTGCTGTTGTTCGGTGATCTGGTGGGCAACTTCGACGGATTGATTCTGCCGCGCGCAGAGATCCTGAAAAATGCCTTCGTATTGTGGCCGTTGTCGCTCATTGCGCCGGATCGTGTGCATCCGGGTGTAGGCAAAAGCTTTGCGACGTTGTGGGGCGAAGCGCAGATTGATCAGGTGTTGGCGCCGGTGGCGTTTGAATGGCGTGGGAAGCCGTTGACTCCATTGCATCTCCTGTGAGGCTGATGACGCTATCGCGAGCAGGCTCGCTCCCACAAGGGTTGCGCTAAACCTGTGGGAGCGAGCCTGCTCGCGATGCTTTTCAGGCAGACGCCCCGTCTTTGTAGGCTTTCAAGGCCTTGAGCCGCTCACGCTTGATCGCCTCTCCCAATTCAGGCCCCTTGAATCCCTTCTCCAGCAACGGTTGTACCGCCACGCTGCGAGCAGCGTTCGCCGCCCCGCGCAAATAATCCGCCTGTGGATAACTTCTCTGCTCCAGCCCTTTGCGCCCGCGCGCGTCCATTTCACACGCCGCAATAAACTCCTCAAACCGCTGCGGACGACGATAGACGTCAAAACTTTGCAGCAGCTCCAGCAGCGTCGAGGGCTTTAGCTCCAGGGCGCGATGGCCATGGGTGTGATATTGCCCCACCAGCAAAGCCAGTTCCTGGCAGTCCTTCGGTGCCTTGAAGCGTTCATTGACCGCTTTGATCAGCTTCAGGCCGGTGTGTTCGTGGGCGATATGCCGCGGCCAGTCTTCTTTCGGCGTCAGTCCTTTGCCCAGGTCATGCAGCAGGCAAGCCCAGCGCACAGTCAGTGGTTGTTTGTGCAACGCTGATTGCTCAAGCACGCTCAAGGTGTGTACGCCCGTGTCGATTTCCGGGTGATGAGCTTCCGGTTGCGGTACGCCGAACAGGGCATCGACTTCTGGCATCAGCACCTTGAGAGCGCCGCACTCGCGCAGCACTTCGATAAATACCTGCGGTTGATCTTCCAGCAGTGCGCGGGAAATTTCTTTCCAGCTACGTTCGGCGGTCAATGCCTCCAGTTCGCCCGACTCGCTGAGTTGGCGCATCAGCTCCAGCGTTTCCGGTGCGACGGTGAAGCCCAACTCCGCATAACGAGCGGCAAAGCGCGCAACGCGCAGAACACGGAGCGGATCTTCGGCGAATGCGGGGGAAACGTGACGCAGAACGCGAGCTTCGAGATCGCGTTGGCCATGGTACGGATCGGTCAAATTCTGTTGATCGTCTTCAGCCATGGCGTTGATCGTCAGGTCGCGACGAATCAGGTCTTCTTCGAGGGTGACTTCGGGGCTGGCGTGAAAGGTAAAACCGCCGTAACCGCGTCCGCTTTTGCGTTCAGTCCGGGCGAGGGCATATTCCTCACCACTTTTTGGATGAAGAAACACCGGGAAGTCCGCGCCCACCGGGCGATAGCCCTTGGCGAGCATTTCTTCGGTGGTGGCGCCGACCACGACCCAGTCGATATCGGTGACAGGTTTGCCCAGCAGGCGATCGCGTACCGCACCGCCGACTTTATAAATCCGCATAAAAAACCTCCGTTAGCCCGACAGAATAACCGTTGCGTCGAGCTTGCGGAGGCACGAACAGGATCAAAGATGAATGACGGCCAGGTCCAGCCGGCCGTATTCGCCTTCGCTGTGCTCGCTTCTGGGCGGTACGTGGTGGGTTTTCATCACCTGATCCCCTTGCAGGGTTTCCAGGTGAATGTCGAAGCCCCAGAGGCGGTGCAAGTGTTTAAGCACTTCCTCGGTGGACTCGCCCAGCGGTTTGCGGTCGTGTTGCTGGTGACGCAGGGTCAGGGAGCGGTCTCCGCGGCGGTCGATGCTGTAGATCTGGATGTTGGGTTCGCGATTGCCCAGGTTGTACTGCGCGGCCAGGGTTTCCCGAATGGTGCGGTAGCCATCTTCGTCGTGGATGGCCGGTACCAGCAGGTCGTCCTTCTGGTCATCATCGAGAATGCTGAACAATTTCAGGTCGCGGATCACCTTCGGCGAGAGGTACTGCAGGATGAAGCTTTCATCCTTGAAGCTGCTCATGGCGAACTTGATGGTGGATAGCCAGTCGGTGCCGGCGATTTCCGGGAACCAGCGATAATCTTCTTCGGTGGGGGTTTCACACATGCGCCGGATATCACGGTACATGGCAAAGCCCAGGGTGTAGGGGTTTATTCCGTTGTAGTACGGGCTGTCGAAGCCCGGCTGGAAGACCACGCTGGTGTGGGACGTCAGGAACTCCATCATGAAGCCGTCGGTGACCAGGCCTTCGTCGTACAGGTCGTTCATCAGGGTGTAATGCCAGAACGTGGCCCAGCCTTCGTTCATCACCTGAGTCTGGCGTTGCGGGTAAAAATACTGGGCGATCTTACGCACGATCCGCACGATCTCCCGCTGCCAGGGCTCCAGCAGCGGCGCGTGTTTTTCGATGAAATACAGGATGTTTTCCTGCGGTTCGGCGGGGAAGCGTGCGTTGTCCCGGTCGCTGTACTTGTCCGCGCCTTTCGGAATGGTGCGCCACAGATCGTTGATCTGTTTCTGCAAATGCTCCTCCCGGTCCTTTTGCCGACGACGTTCTTCCTCGGCGGAAATCGGGTAAGGGCGTTTGTAGCGGTCAACCCCGTAGTTCATCAGCGCATGGCAGGAGTCCAGCAGGTCCTCGACCGCGTCGATGCCGTGGCGCTCTTCGCACTGCATGATGTACTGCTTGGCGAACACCAGGTAATCGATGATCGAGCTGGCGTCGGTCCAGGTGCGAAACAGGTAGTTGCCTTTGAAGAAGCTGTTGTGCCCGTAGCAGGCGTGAGCCACCACCAGCGCCTGCATGCAGATGGTGTTTTCTTCCATCAGGTAGGCGATGCAGGGGTCCGAGTTGATCACGATTTCGTACGCCAGCCCCATCTGCCCGCGAGTGTAGGATTTTTCGGTGCTGAGGAAGTGTTTGCCGTACGACCAATGGTGATAACCCAGCGGCATACCGACGGAGGCATACGCATCCATCATCTGCTCGGCCGTGATCACTTCGATCTGGTTAGGGTAGGTGTCGAGCGCATAGCGAGCCGCGATACGACTGATTTCGCGGTCGTAGGCCTGGATCAGCTCGAACGTCCATTCGGAGCCGGTGGAAATGGGTTGGCGCTTCTGCTCTTTGGCGGTCATGTCACTAACCTGCGCTGGAAGAGTTCACGGAAGACCGGATAGATATCCCCGGCCGAGACCAGTTGTTGCTGGGCAAAAGTGTCTGAAAAGGCTTCGGCGATGCGCTCGTACTCGAACCACAGGGCCTGATGTTCGCGCGGGGTGATCTCAACGTAAGTGTAGTACTGCACGAACGGCATGATCTGGTTGATCAGAATGTCGCGGCAGATCGGCGAGTCGTCATTCCAGTTATCGCCGTCGGAAGCCTGGGCGGCGTAGATATTCCACTCGTTGCTCGGATAGCGTTCGGCCATGATCTCCTGCATCAGTTTCAGCGCGCTGGAAACGATGGTGCCGCCGGTTTCGCGGGAATAGAAGAATTCTTCCTCATCCACTTCCCGGGCACTGGTGTGGTGGCGGATGAAAACCACGTCAATCTTGTCGTAATTACGTTTGAGGAACAGGTACAGCAGGATAAAGAAACGCTTGGCGATGTCCTTGGTCGCCTGGGTCATGGAGCCGGACACGTCCATCAGGCAGAACATCACCGCCTTCGAGCTGGGGTTGGGTTGCTTGACCAGCAGGTTGTACTTGAGGTCGAAGGTGTCGAGGAACGGTATGCGATGAATGCGCGCACTGAGTTTTTCTATTTCCGCCTCGATTTCCTGAATATCGCCGAAGTTGTCCGGTTCTTCCTGCCTGAGTCGCAGCAATTCCTCTTTGGCTTCGCGCAGTTTCGCCCGGCTGCTGCCGGACAGGGCGATTCGTCGGGCGTGGGCCGAGCGCAAGGTGCGGATGATGTTGATCCGCGACGGGTTGCCTTCGTTGCTGATGCCTGCACGAACGGTTTTGAAGGTATCGGTGCCGGTCAGGTTGCGCTTGACCAGATTGGGCAGTTCCAGGTCCTCGAACATGAACTCGAGGAACTCTTCCTGGGTGATCTGGAAGACGAATTCGTCCATGCCTTCACCCGAGTTGCCAGCCTTGCCGGGCCCTCTGCCGCCGCCACCTCCGGGCGGACGGGCGATGTGTTCGCCGCTGGTGAACTCTTTGTTGCCGGGATGCACGACGGTCTGTTTGCCCCCGCGACCGTGGTGAAGCACCGGCTCGTCGATGTCGCGGCCGGGAATGCTGATCTGTTCGCCGTGTTCCATGTCGGTGATGGAGCGCCGGCTGACCGCCTCTTCGACAGCCTTTTTGATGTGATCACGGTAACGCCGCAGAAACCGCTGACGGTTCACCGTGCTCTTGTTCTTGCCATTGAGACGTCGGTCGATCACATAGCTCATGACTGCTCCTTAGAAGCTGTCCTGAAAGGGGCGAGCGGTGATGCAGCATCGGACCGAAGGCCAAGGGATATTCAACGCTCCCCCAAGCGCTTTGGATGCTGCCTGAACTCGCTACCGACTTTCGAACACCTTCCAGAGGCCTGTGTAACAGAAAATGCGTACACAGGCCTCTGGCTGACGACAACCGGTCTGACCGGCAGCGGGTTATTGTGATTTTCTGACCCGCAGGTACCACTCGGACAGCAGTCGTACCTGTTTGTCGGTGTAGCCCCGCTCGACCATCCGTGTGACGAAGTCGTTGTGTTTCTGCTGGTCCTCTTTGCTCGCCTTGGCGTTGAAGCTGATGACGGGCAGGAGGTCCTCGGTGTTGGAGAACATTTTCTTCTCGATGACCACCCGCAGTTTTTCGTAGCTGAGCCAGGTCGGGTTCTTGCCGTTGTTGTTGGCACGGGCGCGCAGCACGAAGTTGACGATTTCGTTGCGGAAATCCTTCGGATTGCTGATGCCGGCCGGTTTTTCGATTTTCTCCAGTTCTTCGTTCAGCGCCACGCGATTGAGGATCTCGCCGGTTTCCGGGTCGCGGTATTCCTGGTCCTGGATCCAGAAGTCGGCGTACAGCACGTAGCGATCGAAGATGTTCTGGCCGTACTCGCTGTACGACTCGAGGTAGGCGGTCTGGATTTCCTTGCCGATGAACTCGATGTAACGCGGCGCCAGGTACTCCTTGAGGAAGCGCAGGTAGCGTTCGCGGGTTTCAGCCTGGAATTGTTCCTGTTCGATCTGTTGTTCCAGCACGTAGAGCAAATGCACCGGGTTGGCGGCGATTTCGTGCGGATCGAAGTTGAAGACCTTCGACAGAATCTTGAACGCGAAACGGGTCGACAGACCGTTCATGCCTTCGTCGACACCGGCATTGTCGCGGTATTCCTGGATCGACTTGGCTTTCGGATCGGTGTCCTTGAGGTTTTCACCGTCGTAGACCCGCATCTTGGAGTAGATATTCGAGTTTTCCGGCTCCTTGAGGCGCGAGAGCACGGTGAACTGGGCGAGCATCTTCAGCGTGTCCGGTGCGCAGTGCGCCTTGGCCAGGGAGCTGTTGAACAAGAGCTTGTCGTAGATCTTCACTTCGTCGCTGACCCGCAGGCAGTACGGCACTTTGACGATGTAGATCCGGTCGATGAAGGCTTCGTTGTTCTTGTTGTTGCGGAAGGTGTGCCATTCCGATTCGTTGGAGTGAGCCAGCAGGATCCCGGTAAACGGAATCGCCCCCAGACCTTCGGTGCTGTTGTAGTTGCCTTCCTGGGTGGCGGTCAGCAATGGGTGCAGCACCTTGATCGGTGCCTTGAACATTTCGACGAATTCCATCAGGCCCTGGTTGGCCCGGCACAGTGCGCCCGAGTAGCTGTAGGCGTCGGCGTCGTTTTGCGGGAATTCTTCCAGTTTGCGGATATCGACCTTGCCCACCAGTGCCGAGATGTCCTGGTTGTTTTCGTCTCCCGGCTCGGTTTTGGCCACGGCGATCTGGTTGAGGATCGACGGATAGAGCTTCACCACGCGGAACTGGCTGATGTCGCCGCCGAACTCGGCCAGGCGTTTGGTGGCCCATGGCGACATGATGGTGTTGAGGTAGCGCCGCGGAATGCCGAAGTCTTCTTCGAGGATCGCGCCATCTTCGGTGGCGTTGAACAGACCCAAAGGAGATTCGAAAACCGGCGAGCCTTTGATCGCGTAGAAAGGCACTTTCTCGATTAGCTGTTTCAGCTTCTCGGCCAGGGACGATTTACCGCCGCCGACGGGGCCGAGCAGATAGAGGATTTGTTTTTTCTCTTCCAGGCCCTGAGCGGCATGGCGGAAATACGAGACGATCTGGTCGATGCATTCTTCCATCCCGTGGAAGTCTTCAAAGGCCGGATAGCGGCGGATCACCTTGTTGGAAAAGATTCGCGAAAGCCTCGAGTTGGTCGAGGTGTCGAGCAGCTCCGGTTCTCCGATGGCCAGCAACAGACGCTCGGCGGCGGAAACGTAGGCGCTGCGGTCCTTTTTGCACAGCTCCAGGTACTCTTGCAGTGAGAGTTCTTCCTGGCGTGTGGACTCGAAGCGTTGTTGGAAGTGGCTAAAGATACTCATGACGTCACCTCGCTCGATACGTGGAGCCGACGCCGGATCAGTCAGTCGATGCTGGCAGCGACCGGATATGCAGTCGCTGTTTACCCCCCAGAACCCTTTCAAAGCGTACCGCCCCGAAAGCTACTCCCGATGACCCGCGCGCCGGTGTACCGGCTCTCCCCTGTTTTGGATGGCCTGCGCTTAAGGATAGTTGCTTATTCGGGAGGTAAAGGCGAGATACGTAATTAGTTGTGGCAGACCGTTCGTCTGCCACCGCGCGAGCCCGCGGCAGCCGGGGCTTGCACGTTACAAAAAAATTATTCGGAAGTGCCTTGCGCGGTTTCCGAAGGATAAGTCGTACGCCACAGCTCAAAACCGCCGTCCATGCTGTAGACATCGGAGAAGCCCTGGCTGATCAGGTAGGCCGCTGCGCCCTGGCTGGAATTGCCGTGATAGCAGACCACCACCGTCGGTGCGTCCAGGTCTGCGCCCTGAATGAAAGCATGCAGGGAATGGTTGTCCAGATGCTTCGAGCCGCTGATGTGCAGCGCGGCAAATGTTGCCGGGTCTCGAACATCGACTACCACTGCGCCTTGTTCGCGCAGGGCCTGGGCCTGTTCTGGGGGGATACGTTTGAATTCGCTCATGGCGGGCTCCTGTGGCTCGGCTGAAAGCGCAGTCTAGCGCCGGGCGCTGGCTGGCGTTTGTTCTGAAATAGGGGAGGCGACTGACGGCAGGAAGGTGTGGCCATGCTCGTCGCATTTGCACTGAAGGCGTTCAAGGGTGTCGACGTTCATCAGGGTCATCGACCCGCCCCAGACGCAACCGGTGTCGAGGGCGAAGATGCCCGGCTCGTTGCACTGGCCTTCGAGCGCTGCCCAGTGGCCGAAGATGATCTTCACGTCCCTGGTCTTGCGCTCCTTGTAAGTGAACCACGGCGCGTAACCTGGCGGTGCGGTGTCGACGCCTTCCTTGCCCTTGAGGTCGAGTTTGCCTTCGCTGGTGCAGAAACGCATGCGGGTGAAATAGTTGGTGATCACGCGCAGGCGGGTTACGCCTTTGAGATCGCCGTCCCATTTCAGCGGTTCGTTGCCGTACATGCCGTCGAGATAAGGCGCGAAGCGATTGTCGTCGCGCAGGGCCTCTTCGACTTCGGCAGCGCACTTCAGGGCTTTGCGCAGCGACCATTGCGGGGGAATGCCGGCGTGGACCAAGGCGATGTTGCGCTGCTCGTCGTAATGCATGAGCTTTTGCTGGCGCACCCATTCCAGCAGTTCCACACGATCCGGCGCTTCGAGAATCTCGCGCAGGGTGTCGGCTTTCTTCAGGCGTTCGATGTTATGCCCGGCGGCCAGCAGATGAAGATCGTGGTTGCCGAGCACGCACACCAGTGATTCGCGAATGCTATAGAGGAAGCGCAAGGTTTCCAGCGACTGCGGGCCACGGTTGACCAGATCGCCCACCAGCCACAGTTTGTCCCGGGCAGGGTCGAAGGCGACTTGCTTGAGCAGGCATTTCAACGGTTCGAGGCAACCTTGCAGGTCGCCAACGGCATACGTTGCCATCAGTGCAGGGCTCCGGGCACCGCCAGACGGAATGGAGCGATGATGGCGTCGAAGTGTTTGCCGTCTTCGGCAATCATTTGATAGCTGCCTTGCATGTTGCCGACCTTGGTCGTCATCACCGTGCCACTGCTATAGGTATGGCTCTCGCCTGCCTTGATCAACGGCTGTTGGCCAACCACGCCGGCACCGCGAACCTCCTCGACATGCCCGTCACCATCGGTGATCACCCAGTGCCGCGACAACAGCTTGGCCGGTAATTCGCCATTGTTGTGCACGGTGATGGTGTAAGCGAAGGCAAAGCGGTTTTGCTCGGGTTGCGATTGTTCTGCCAGATAGCGGGTGACGACGCTGACGTCGACCTGATAACGAGGATCGGACATTCAAGAGGCCTTAAAAACGAAGCGGGACGCGGGGCGTAGCTGATGGAACTCAGTCTAGGCCAAGTATCGGGTAGTAAACCAGACATGAGGGCTGGTGTCCTACCCGATAACGCTTGTTGCCTGTCAGTCGGCGGCGGGTTTCTGTAGGACTTGTTCGCTGAGTTTGTCGGCCAAGCGTACGAAGGCGGCCAGATCGAGCTGCTCCGGGCGCAGGCTGCCGTCGACACCGGCTGCGGTGATTTCGTCGTTGCTCAGCAGCAACTTGAGGGTGTTGCGCAGGGTCTTGCGGCGCTGGTTGAAGGCTTCGCGCACGACGCGCTCCAGCAAGCGGTGATCCTTGGCCGGGTGCGGCAGTACGGCGTGAGGCACCAGGCGCACGATGGCAGAATCGACTTTCGGCGGCGGGTTGAATGCGCCGGGGCCAACGTTGAACAGGTGCTCTACACGACAGTGGTACTGAACCATGATCGACAGACGACCCCAGTCACCGCCGCCAGGGCCTGCCGCCAGACGCTCGACCACTTCTTTCTGCAGCATGAAGTGCATGTCGCGAATGATGCCTGCGTTGTGCAGCAGGTGGAAAATCAGCGGCGTGGAGATGTTGTACGGCAGGTTGCCCACCACGCGCAGGCTGTTCGGCGCGGCGTTCAGGCTGTTGAAGTCGAACTTCAGCGCATCGCCCTGGTGCAGGTTGAAATTGCTCTTGCCGGCGAACTGCTGGTTGAGGATCGGGATCAGGTCTTTATCCAGCTCTACTACGTCCAGCTGGGCACCGCTGTTCAGCAGGCCCTGGGTCAGCGCACCCTGGCCCGGACCGATTTCCAGCAGGCGGTCTTCGGGCTTGGCATGGATGGAGCGCAGGATGCGGTCGATAACGCCGGCATCGTGCAGGAAGTTCTGGCCAAAGCGTTTGCGCGCCTTGTGTTGGTAATGCTCGGTCATAAACGGGTCTCGGCCATCTGGTAGGCGGTTTCCAGGGCGACTTGCAGGCTGCCGGTGTCGATTTTGCCGCTGCCGGCCAGGTCCAGGGCAGTGCCGTGGTCGACCGACGTGCGGATGATCGGCAAGCCGAGGGTCACGTTGACTGCTGCGCCGAAGCCTTTGTATTTCAGCACAGGCAAGCCCTGGTCGTGGTACATCGCCAGCACCGCGTCGCAGTGCTCCAGATATTTGGGGGTAAACAGAGTGTCGGCGGGCAGGGGGCCGCGAAGGTCCATGCCTTCGCCACGCAGGCGCTCTAATGTAGGTTCGATGATGTCGATTTCTTCATGGCCCAGGTGTCCGCCTTCGCCGGCATGGGGGTTGAGCCCGCACACCAGGATACGCGGCTGGGCGATGCCGAATTTTTGTTGCAGGTCGGCATGCAGAATCCGCGTGACCCGCTCCAGACGCTCCGGTGTGATTGCATCGGCAATCTCGCGAAGGGGCAGGTGAGTGGTGACCAGCGCCACGCGCAATCCGCGGGTCGCAAGCATCATCACCACTTGCGCGGTCTGCGTCAGGTCGGCGAGAAATTCTGTATGCCCGGAAAAGGCGATACCCGATTCGTTGATCACGCCCTTGTGCACAGGGGCGGTGATCATGCCGGCGAAATGCCCGTCCAGGCAGCCTTGACCAGCGCGGGTTAGGGTTTCCAGAACGAAAGCAGCATTGGCTTTGTCGAGTTGACCGGCAGTCACCGGCGCATTGAGCGGCGTATCCCAGACATACAGGCTGTTGGCTGGCGCGGGGGCATCCGGCCAGCTGTCCGGGGTCACCGGCAGCAAATCAACGACCACGCCCAGCTGCGCGGCCCGCTCAAGGAGCAGGTCGCGGCTGGTAATGGCAATCAGGGGATGTGGCTGGGCTTGCGAGGCAACCAGCAGGCACAGGTCGGGACCTATGCCGGCCGGTTCGCCGGGTGTCAGCGCGAAACGTTGGGGTTTCACTGCGCTGCCTGGTCTGCACCAGGGAGTTTGATCTCTACGTACGCTTCGTCACGGATCTGACGCAGCCAGGTTTGCAGCTCTTCGTCGTATTTGCGGTTACGCAGTACGGTCATTGCTTGCTGCTCACGGGCCTGGGTGGTGCTGTCAGTGGCGCGGCGGCCAAGGACTTCCAGGACGTGCCAGCCATATTGGGTCTGGAACGGCTTGGACAGCTGACCTTGCGGGGTATTGGCCATCACTTCGCGGAACTCGGGCACCAATGCATTCGGGTCGATCCAGTTCAGGTCGCCGCCGTTGAGGGCGGAACCCGGGTCTTCCGAGAAGCTTTTCGCCAGTTCGCCGAAATCTTCGCCCGCTTCGATACGGGTGTAGAGCGATTGGGCCAGGGCCTTGGTTTTTGCTTCGTCGCGGATCGGGCTAGGTTTGACCAGGATATGACGCACGTGTACTTCGTCACGGGTCTGGGTCTCGCCGCCACGCTTGTCAAGGATCTTCAGGATGATGAAGCCACCCGGCGTGCGCATCGGCTGGGTGACATCGCCGACCGACATGGTGCTCAGCATGCGATCGAACGGAGGTGGCAATTGAGCGGCTTTACGCCAGCCCATGTCGCCGCCTTCCAGTGCGGTTTCGCTGGCGGACTTGGCGATTGCCAACTGAGCGAAGTCAGCGCCTTGCTTGAGCTGCTGGTAAACCGCGTCGGCCTGTTTGGCAGCACTCTGAATCGCATCGGAGTTAGCACTTTCCGGTGTAGGAATCAGGATGTTGGCCAGGCGGAACTCTTCGGACAGCTGCATTTTGCCAAGGTCGGAAGCGAGGAAGTTCTTCACTTCCTGCTCGGACACTTGAATGCGCTCAGCCACACGGCGTTGACGCACGCGGCTGATGATCATTTCACGACGAATCTGCTCGCGAGCGTCTTCATAAGACAGGCCATCACGAGTCAGGGCCGCGCGGAATTGATCGATCGACATGTTATTGCGCTGGGCAATGGTGCCGACCGCCTGATTCAGCTCTTCATCGGTGATGCGAATGCCGGAGCGTTCGCCGATCTGCAGTTGCAGGTTTTCGACGATCAGGCGCTCAAGCACCTGCTGATCCAGCACGCTGGCCGGCGGCGCAGCAGAACCGCGTTTGGCGATGGTTTGCTGAACTTCATGAACACGTTGGTCCAGCTGGCTCTGCATGACCACATCGTTGTCGACAATGGCCACCACTTTATCGATGGACTGTACCGCGGCATTCGCCGCAGTACCCAGGAACAGCGCGCCCAGCATCAGCGGGCGCAGACAATCAGAAAGCTTGGTCTTCACGTTCACGATAACCTTGGATGCCTTTGTCGAGGAAGCTCTCTACTTTTTGGCCAACAACGCCGCCGAGACCTTTCAGAACGATTTGGAGGAAGATGCCATGGTCGCCTTTTTCGTTTTGCGGAGCTTCCTGACTGAATTCGTCATAGGAAACCCAGTAACGGTTGATCAGGCGCAGTTTCCAGCAGCAGTTGTCGTACTCGAAACCACCAAAGGCTTCCAGGGTACGGTTCTGGTTGTAGTCATACTGCCAGCGGCTGATGGCGTTCCATTGCGGCACGATCGGCCAGATCACCGAGAAGTCGTGCTGCTGGATCTTGTAGTAGTCCTTCACGTAACCCGGGGTGCCCGGCGTGCCGTAGTCACCACCACCCACCGACCATTGACCGGTGTTCTGGTCGTAACGGACCTGGTCATTGCGATAGCGATAGCCGGCGTTGATGACCTTGTTCGGGTTGTCTTCAGGCTGGTAGTGGAACATCGCACTGCCCGAGCGAGGGCTGTGGCTGTCCGGATCCCAGTTGTAATCGGCAGTCGTGCGCCAATCGCGGTTCCAGCGGTATTCGTATTCCAGCGCATACGGAGAAACGTTGGCCTGCGCATCTTCGCGGGTTTTTGCGTCGATACCCGGCAACTGGACTTCGCGATCCTTGAAGTACAAGGCCTGGCCGACGCTGATGCGTTGACGTTCAAAGCCGTTTTCTTCGATCCAGCGGCTGGTCACGCCCAGCGACAGTTTGTTCTCGTCGCCGACGCGGTCGGAGCCCGAGAAGCGGTTGTCGCGGAACAGCGACGCATAGTTGAAGGTGTACTCGCCGGTGTCGAAAACCGGAATGTCCTTTTGGTCTTCTTCAGGGACATACAGGTAGAACAGGCGCGGTTCCAGGGTCTGGCGATAGTTCTTGCCGAACCAGGTGGTGTTGCGATCGAAATACAGGCCGCTGTCGACGCTGGCGATCGGGACGCCGCGGTTTTGCGAGCTGCTGAAGGACTCGCCAAGCGCCGAAGCGTTATTGCGGTTCGTCAGGAGATCGTTTTTACCGGTGCCATCGAGATCCAGGTCGTACTGGGTGTATTGATATTTGAGCGATGGCTTGACGAAGCCATACGTCCAGTCCAGCGGCAGGCTCACGCCTGGCTTGAGGTTCAGACGATTACCGTTGGCACGAGCCAGGCCCGCTACGTTGGTGTCCAGACGAGGCGACAGGTTGCCGTCTTCATCGGAGAACGAGCCCGTTTGCAGGTCTCGCTCGAATCGCACGATTTCTGTTTCGTAGTCGAAATTCAAACCGTTCGGGTGCGTTGGCAACTGACCGTTGAAGGTGAGCTGTGGCAGGCGGTCGTACGGTGTGATGTTCGATACGGTCGCCAGCTGATAGGCCTGGGCATTGAGGCGTGCAACGTAGCTGTCGCCACGATAGCTGACAGAGCCCTGCTGGTTCACGTAATCGGACGACTTCACGCCAAGCTGGTCGGTCTGCAGATCCTGGAAGTAATACGGATCGCTGATCTTGGTGTAGTCGACCTGCGTGAACACCCGCGAGTCGAGACCGCCCTTGTGCTGCCAGTTGTACATGTAGCGGGTTTTTTCGTAATCCGTTTGAAGCTTGCGATCGTCGTCCTCGTCGTTGAGGTACGCGGCGCCGAACTGACCTTCGGTGGACTTGGTCAGGTAACGGAACTCGCCTTCCATCAACAGGCCGCGCTTGCTCATGTAGCGCGGGTACAACGTGGCATCGTAGTTCGGCGCCAGGTTGAAGTAGTACGGGGTGACCAACAGGAAGCCAGTGTCGCTGCCGCTGCCAATGGTTGGCGGCAGGAAGCCGGACTGACGACGATCATCGATCGGGAAGTAGATGTACGGCGTGTACAGAACCGGAATGTCCTTGACCCGCAGCGTCACGTTGGTCGCGGTACCGAAACCGGTCGCCGGGTTCAAGGTGATGTTGTTGCCCTTGAGCTGCCAGGCGTTGCTGTTCGGTTCGCACGTGGTGTACGTACCATCCTTGAGGCGAATGATCGCGTTTTCGGCACGCTTGGCGTACAGCGCGTTACCGCGGATACGGGATTTGTGCATCACGTATTCAGCGTTGTCGACCTTGGCTTCGCCGGTGTCGAGCTGCACTTCGGCGTGGTCGCCGACGATCAGCGCGCCGTTGTCGCGAATGCGCACGTTGCCGTCCAGCTCGCCACGGCTCTCGGCCTGGTAGAGGTTCGCTTCGTCGGCTTCGGCCTGCATGCTGCCCTGACGCAGGACCACGTCACCGGCCAGGGTAGCGATCTGTTCATCCTGCTTGTAGCGAGAAGCCTTGGCACCGACAAACGTCGGGGCGTCACTTTTATTCGTCTTGTCATTCATGCCAGGACGAATTGGTTCGATATAGGAACCAGAGCAGTAAGGACCGGTTTCGGCCAATTGCGCTGCAGTGAGATTCTCGCGCGGAACCCAGTCGAGGTGACTGTAGTCTGCGCTACGGGACTTGAGGGCGCGGCCCTTGGATTCGGTGACCAGCACAGGCTTGGTGCCGGTGTCTTCACTGGCGCCGCTCTCGGTAGGTGCTTCACCGGTTGCGGAGACTGCGCTGCCCTCATGGATGGGACGCGGTGGCAATGCAGCCGCCGACGTCTTGGGCGCACAGTTCCAGGCACCCGAAGCAGAGACTGAGCAGTCATACTGTTCCGCGGCGACCACGAACGAAGTGGCTAGAGGTTGCAGGGCCAGCAGACTGCCAGTGACCAACAACGGAAATTTTTTACGAAACGCGGGGGATTTCAATGCCATCTTATTAGTCCGGGCTTCCTGCGTGCCATCTGCCCGCGGTGTGGGCCGCACGCCTCTCGATGGTCTGAAAAAGATGCTGGATAATAAAGCATGACCCGCTTGACGGCTAGCGCCGTCGGAGACCCTTGCAATGCCTGACCAAGATGTACGTTTGCAACACCTGAAAGTTTGGCTCGATGAGCAGTTGGCGACCCTCTTTGCAGAGCAGAGTTGGGGCGCCGTACCCCCGGCCACGTTGACCGCGGCCAGCAGTGATGCGAGTTTTCGGCGCTATTTCCGTTGGGAAGGCGGCGGCAAAAGTTTCGTCGTAATGGACGCGCCGCCGCCCCAGGAAAACTGCAAACCCTTCGTGGATATCGCTTTTTTGCTGGCGAAATCCGGAATAAATGTGCCGAAAATTTATGCCGAAGACCTCGAGCGCGGTTTTCTTTTGCTCAATGACTTGGGCAACAAGACCTATCTGGACGTTATCGACAGCGAAAATGCCGACGATTTGTTCAAGGATGCCTTGCAGGCTCTGTTGGCTTTTCAGCAGTTGCCGATGGTTGCTCCGCTGCCGAGTTATGACGTGGCGCTGTTGCGTCGCGAGCTGGAATTGTTCCCCGAGTGGTTTGTGAAGCGTGAGTTGGGCATCGAGTTCGACCCTGCGCAGCAAATGCTCTGGCAGAACGTGTCGCAGCTGCTGATCGACAGCGCCCTGGCGCAACCGAAAGTCCTGGTGCATCGCGACTACATGCCGCGCAACCTGATGCTCAGCGAGCCGAATCCCGGCGTGCTGGATTTCCAGGATGCGGTCTATGGCCCGGTGACCTATGACGTGACCTGCCTGTTCAAGGACGCGTTCCTGAGCTGGCCCGAGGAGCGAGTGCACGGTTGGCTGCAAGATTACTGGCAGCAGGCAGGCGCCCTCGGCATTCCCGTCCAGCCAGACTTCGAAGACTTCTTGCGCGCCAGCGACCTGATGGGCGTGCAGCGTCACCTGAAAGTCATTGGTATCTTCGCCCGCATCTGCCATCGCGATGGCAAGCCGCGTTACCTCGCCGACGTGCCGCGCTTCTTTGCTTATATAGAAGCAGTGATCGCCCGCCGTCCTGAACTGGCGGAACTGGATGTGTTGCTGCTGAGTCTGCGTGCTGGAGTGAATGCATGAAGGCAATGATTCTGGCTGCGGGTAAAGGCGAGCGCATGCGCCCGCTGACCCTGACCACGCCAAAACCGCTGGTCCGCGCTGGCGGGGTGCCGCTGATCGAGTATCACCTGCGCGCGCTGGCCGCTGCCGGGTTTACCGAAATCGTGATCAACCATGCCTGGCTGGGACAGCAGATCGAAGACTATCTGGGCGATGGCTCGCGTTATGGCGTGAGTATCCAGTACTCGCCCGAAGGTGAACCGCTGGAGACCGGTGGCGGGATTTTCCGTGCATTGCCATTGTTGGGTGATGAGGCGTTTGTGGTGGTCAACGGTGATATCTGGACCGACTATGACTTCAGCGTCTTGCATCAACCCATCAGCGGCCTGGCGCATCTGGTGTTGGCGGATAACCCGAGCCACCACCCGGCAGGCGATTTCACGCTGGTCGACGGGCGAGTGCACGACGGCCAGGCAGATTCGCCGACCCTGACTTACAGCGGCATTGCAGTGTTGCATCCGCAGCTGTTCGACGGGCACACCGCCGGGGCGTTCAAGCTTGCACCGCTGCTGCGCACGGCCATGGCCGATGGGCAAGTCTCGGGTGAGCGGCTGAGCGGACGGTGGGTGGATGTCGGAACTCACGAGCGTCTGGCGGAAGTTGAAACTCTGATTGAAGCGAGTCGCTGAGATGCTGTGGCCAGGGACTCTGATTGGAGCCGGAGCGGGCTTTGCCATTGCCAGCATTCCGGGGGCCTTGCTCGGCGCTTTATTGGGGCAGGCGCTGGATCGGCACCTGCAATTGCATTCGTGGGGACATTTGCGTGAAAAGCTCGGTGGCAGGCCGGTGCTGCGCAACGATGAGCTGCTGTTCGTATTGCTGGGACGGCTGGCCAAATGCGATGGGCGAGTGGTAGACGGACATATCCAGCAGGCGCGCCTGGAAATGCAGGCACTGGACATGTCCGAGTCGGCCAAGCGTCGGGCAATTGCCGCGTTCAACCGCGGCAAGTCGGGCCGTGACCGGTTGCGCGGTTATCTGCGACGCTTGAGTGAGCAACCCCATGCGGCGGAAGGCGTATTGCGCGCCTGTTGGCGAATGGTCTGGGCCGATGGTCGTGCCGGGCATGCCGAGCGCGAACTGATTCGCCAATGGGGTAAATGGCTGGGCTGGACGTCGTATCAGGTGCAGGCGCTGGCGTCTGACTATGAGCCGCACAAGCAATCGTCGGCCGGCACTGCCATCACTTATCAGGAAGCGTTGTCGCTGTTGGGTGTGTCTGCCACCACCGAACCGGCGCAGATCAAACGCGCCTATCGGCGCCTGCTGAGTCGTCATCATCCGGACAAAATTGCCGGCAGCGGTGCGACGGCGTTGCAGGTGCGCGAGGCAACGGACAAGACGCGCGAATTGCATAACGCCTATACGTTGATTCGTCAGCGGCGGGATTTCAAGTGATGCGTCGTCAGTGATGACGCCTTCGCGGGCAAGCCTCGCTCCTACAGGTACGATGAAGTCCTGTAGGAGCGAGGCTTGCCCGCGAAGGGCGCGACTCGGTCTATCAGTCCGCCGCAGCCTGAGGATTCAACCAGCCCCGCACCCGGCGAACCAACTGCTCCTGCTCTGCTTTCGAGTCACCCGGCAACGCCTTGAGCGATACCTGACTGAACGCCGAACCTTTCAAGCGCTTGCTGGCCTGCAAGCGTTCCAGAGCCGCATTGCGGTCCAGCGGCTTGTCCTTATAGAAGATGTCGGCGGTGGGCAGTTTTAGTGTCGGCGTCAGCTCAGCCAGGCCAGGTTTCGCTGCCACGGGCGTCTGCGCGGCGACCATCGCGAACTTCTCGACTTGCGAGGGCTGCCTCTCGCTCAGATAACGCGCGGCCCAGTAAGCGCCGGTGCCATGACCCAGCACCACGATGCTGCGAGCGCTCTGCTGTTCGGCGTAGGCAACAGCCGCATCGATGCGTGCAAAAATTCGTTCGGCGTCGGCTTTGACCTGTTCATCGCTGGTTTCAGCAATGGCCTTGTCGGCCACCTCCGCTTCACCGCCCGCCGCCTGCTCGATGGGCGCCGCCGTGGTCGAATCCTTGCTGCCGGCATCAGGTGCTTTGGGCGATGGCGTTAGTTCAACGATACGTGGCGCAATGGCATCGCTTTGCACGTCTGGCAAGGTGATACTCAGGCTGCTCCACTCGGCGTCCGGCAATTGGCGCCGCAACGGGCCGATTGCCTGCGGCCAGTCAACGGTTTCGCCCGCGCCCGGGATGATAATCACCGCACCCTTGGGGTCAGCGGTATTGGCCGGTTTCCACAAGGCCAGAAACGTGTCGCTGCCGGCCTGGAGTTGTTGCTGTTCCTGAGCGGGGATTTTTCGCTCAAGTGCTGCCGCTTCTTCCTGACTACGCTCAAGCAGCGGCTGACGTTCGACCGGTTTTTCTTCTGCGGGTTTTTCCGCGGCGGCCGGTGCCGGGTCTGCGGCCTCGACGGAAAAGGCGCAAGGCAGGATCAGCGACAGGCACAATGCTGGCAGTGCCAGGCGGTAGACAGGGGGCATCGGATATTCCAGGCCAGAAGTGGTTCCGGCAGCCTAATGGGTTGGTCAGTATTTGTCAGTGTGTGAGATTTCAATGATGCGTTTTTGCTGTCTGTGGGTTATCGGCTGTTTGTGGTTTCCCTTGATGGGCTGGGCGGCGCCTGCGCCACCGGAGCACATCGCGCAGTTGTCTGCGAGCCAACAGCAATGGCTCGCGCAACATAATGAATTACGCGTCGGACTGGTGTTGCAAGTGCCCTATGCGCAATACGATCGCCGTTTGCAGCGGCTGTCCGGGGTTAACGTCGAGCTGATGAAATGGCTGGCAAAAGCGCTCAAGGTCGAGCTGAGCTGGCGTAACTATCCCGACCTTGCGCAACTGGAAGCCGCCGCGCGCGAAGGTGAAATCGACATCGCCCCAGGGTTGGCGCAAACCCCCGGCGGCCTGCGCCTGTGGCAGTTTTCCGATCCATACATGCGGGTGCCGCAACTGGTGGTCAGCGACCAGAAGGGCGCCGGCGTGGTCGAGCTGGAAAAACTCGACAGCCAGACCCGCGTCGCCGTACGCATGCCCAGCGCCACCGCCGATTACCTGCGCAGCAATTACCCGCACCTGAATCTCCAGGGCGTGCCGATCGAGCGTCAGGCACTGCAACTGTTGTTGAGTCAGCAGGCCAGTTATGCCGTGGTCGACGAAGCGCAATTCGGGCGTTTGTCCGTCGAACCGGAGTTTGCCGGGTTGGTGGTGGTCGGTGATATTGGCCTGCCGCAACTGCTGCGCGTGGCTACACGGCGGGACTGGCCGGAACTCGCCGGCATCATCGAAAGCGCGCTGCGGGCGATCCCCGCCAAGGACCTGGAGCAACTGCACAACCAATGGCTGCAAGCCAAATACCCGCGACTGACCGAGTCGCCGGGTTTCTGGCAGAACCTCTGCCTGCTGTTGGCGGTGTTGATGCTGAGCTGCATGGCGATCGTGGTCTGGCAGCGTCGGCAGCAACACAGTCTTGAGCAACGGTTGTTGGTGGCTCGGGAAGACATTGCCTTGCGTGCCGCCAGCGAAGAAGCATTGCGCCTCACCCAGTTTTCCATCGACCAAAGCACCGTCGGCATTCTCTGGGTCAACTGGGACAGCCATGTGCGCTACGCCAACCGCGCCGCGGAAACCATGCTCGGCTATCCGTCGGGTGGCATCATCGATCGGCCGTTGATCGACTTTGAACCGGGTCTGCACATGGACCGCTGGCTGAACCTGTGGAAACGCGCCCGTGCCAGTGAAGAAGGGCCACTCAGCTTTGAAACCAATTGCCTGCGAGCCGATGGCAGCATTCTGCCGACGGATGTGTCGTTGAGCTTCCTGCGTTTTCGCGATGGTGAATATCTGGTGGTCTACCTCAACGACGTTACTGAGCGTCGTCGTGCGCTGGCCGCGTTGCAGGAAAGCGAGGCGCGTCTGCAAGGGATCGCTGCCAACGTACCGGGATTGGTCTTTCGCCTGGAGCGGGCTCCGGTGACAGGGCAGATCGACTTTGCCTACATCAGCGAGGGCAGCGAGAGCCTGGTCGGTTACTCGCCGGCGACCCTGGCCCACCGCGACAAAGGCCTGCGCAGCCTGGTGCATCCGGACGACAAGGCCAGTTACCACCAGGCGCAGGATCATGCGCTGGACACTGACAGTGACTGGTCGTGGCAAGGGCGGATTCTCACGCGCCAGGGCGATCAGCGTTGGGCCGAGATCAAGGCCATCACGCGTCGCCTCGATGACGGCACCTATGTCTGGGACGGCATCGTCTGGGACATCAGCGAGAGCAAACGCATCGAGCTGGAACTGGCCAGCTCCCGTGAGCAATTGCGTGAATTGTCCGCACACCTGGAGAGCGTGCGAGAAGAGGAAAAGGCGCGCATCGCCAGGGAAGTTCACGACGAGTTGGGTCAGATGTTGACCGTGCTGAAACTGGAAACGTCCATGTGCGAACTGGCCTACGCCCAGCTCGACCCAGGTCTGAATGAACGTTTGAACAGCATGAAGCGCTTGATCGCTCAGCTGTTCCAACTGGTGCGCGATGTGGCCACGGCGTTGCGGCCGCCAATTCTCGATGCCGGTATTGCTTCGGCCATCGAATGGCAGGCCCGGCGTTTCGAGGCGCGCACGCAGATTCCGTGTCTGGTGCAAGTGCCGGAGAACTTGCCGGTGCTCAGCGATGCCAAGGCGATCGGCTTGTTCCGGATCCTTCAGGAAGCACTGACCAATGTCATGCGGCATGCCCAGGCGCATACTGTTGAACTGACATTGACGCTTGAGGGCGACGAGTTGTGCCTGACTGTCAGCGATGATGGCGTAGGATTTGTCGCCGCTACTGGCCGGCCAACATCCTTCGGGGTTGTGGGCATGCGCGAGCGGGTGTTGATCATGGGCGGGGAGCTGTCGCTTGAAAGTGAGCCGGGGGAGGGTACAACGTTGAGTGTGCGCGTACCTTTGGATGAGGCCTGAAGAATTTGTGTTGGTTTTACTGACGCCTTCGTCGGAACGCCGCCCGGAGCCGGCTCGCTCCCACACGGATTGTGTGAACGCCACAGATCCAAATGTGGGAGCGAGCCTGCTCGCGAATGATCTTGAATCTGGAGAAAGACCGTGATCCGTGTACTGGTAGCCGAAGACCACACCATCGTTCGCGAAGGCATTAAACAACTGATCGGCCTGGCCAAGGACTTGCTGGTGGTGGGCGAGGCGAGCAATGGCGAGCAGTTGCTCGAAACCTTGCGTCATGTGCCTTGCGAAGTGGTGTTGCTGGACATCTCGATGCCGGGCGTCAATGGCCTGGAAGCGATTCCGCGGATTCGCGCACTGAACAATCCACCGGCGATCCTGGTGTTGTCGATGCACGACGAAGCGCAAATGGCTGCCCGGGCGTTGAAGGTCGGCGCGGCGGGTTACGCGACCAAGGACAGCGATCCGGCGCTGCTGCTGACGGCGATCCGCAAGGTCGCGGCGGGCGGTCGTTACATCGACCCGGACCTGGCCGACCGCATGGTTTTCGAAGTCGGCCTGACCGATTCGCGGCCGCTGCATTCGTTGCTCTCGGAGCGCGAATTTTCGGTGTTCGAACGCCTGGCCCAGGGCGCCAACGTCAACGACATCGCCCAGCAACTGGCCCTGAGCAGCAAAACCATCAGCACCCACAAGGCGCGGCTGATGCAGAAACTCAACATCACATCCCTGGCTGAACTGGTGAAGTACGCCATGGAACACAAACTGCTCTAACACGATTCACCACGGATCCTGTAGGAGCGAGGCTTGCCCGCGAAGCTTTTAGCGTCAGTAAGATCGCCTTCGCGGGCAAGCCTCGCTCCTACGAAACGTTGTGGCATATCCATTTGCGACATGCCTTTAAAACCGCTATCGCCGCTCCGTAAGGCTCGCAGCTCACCACCTGCCCCCATCCCGAAACGACATACCCATCCCCGCCATCCTTGTAGGGCAATCCCTACCCCCAACCTTCCATCCGGCTGAGGCGATTCTCTCCTGCGCCCCGATTTGCGTGCTCCCCAGCGTCCACTAGGCTTAGTCCACAGCAGTCATCAATAACAAAGGTGTGGGTATGAGCCAGGTCGATTCAAGCGCAGGGGCCAATGACATTCTGGTCAGCTTTCGTGGAGTGCAAAAGAGCTACGACGGCGAGAACCTGATCGTCAAAGACCTCAACCTGGACATTCGCAAAGGCGAGTTCCTCACGTTGCTCGGGCCATCCGGTTCCGGCAAAACCACCAGCCTGATGATGCTCGCCGGTTTCGAAACCCCGACCGCCGGTGAAATCCTCCTGGCCGGGCGCGCCATCAACAACGTGCCGCCGCACAAGCGCGACATCGGCATGGTGTTCCAGAACTATGCATTGTTCCCGCACATGACCGTCGCCGAGAACCTCGCGTTCCCGCTGACCGTGCGCGGCTTGAACAAGAGCGATGTCAGCGACCGGGTCAAACGTGTCCTGAGCATGGTTCAGCTCGAGACCTTCGCCCAGCGTTATCCGGCGCAACTGTCCGGTGGTCAGCAACAGCGTGTGGCCCTGGCCCGTGCATTGGTGTTCGAACCGCAACTGGTGCTGATGGACGAACCCCTCGGCGCACTCGACAAACAACTGCGCGAACACATGCAGATGGAGATCAAGCATCTGCACCAGCGCCTCGGCGTGACCGTGGTCTACGTGACCCACGACCAGGGCGAAGCCTTGACCATGTCCGACCGCGTGGCGGTGTTCCATCAGGGCGAAATCCAGCAGATCGCCCCTCCACGCAGCCTCTACGAAGAACCGAAAAACACCTTCGTCGCCAACTTCATCGGCGAGAACAACCGTCTCAACGGCCGCCTGCACAGCCAGACCGGCGATCGTTGCATCGTCGAACTCGGTCGCGGTGAAAAGGTTGAAGCGCTGGCGGTCAATGTCGGCAAGACCGGCGAACCCGTCACGCTGTCAATTCGTCCGGAACGCGTGAGCCTCAATGGTTCGAGCGAGTCCTGTGTCAACCGCTTCTCAGGGAGGGTGGCGGAATTCATCTATCTGGGCGACCACGTCCGGGTTCGCCTGGAAGTCTGCGGCAAGACCGACTTCTTCGTGAAACAACCGATTGCCGAGCTCGATCCCGGGCTTGCTGTCGGCGACGTGGTACCGCTTGGCTGGGAGGTCGAACACGTTCGCGCGCTCGACCCACTTCTAGAGGCGAACTGATCGCCCCCTGCTTCAACCAACCCTGCACGTGGAGAGAACAATAAATGTTGAGATCCCTGAAATTCACCGCCCTGGTCATGGGCATGATCGGTGCGGCACACGCGATGGCGGCGGGCCCGGACCTGACCGTGGTGTCCTTTGGCGGGGCGAACAAGGCCGCGCAGGTCAAAGCCTTCTACGCACCGTGGGAAGCGGCGGGTAACGGCAAGATCGTGGCGGGCGAGTACAACGGCGAGATGGCCAAGGTCAAAGCCATGGTCGACACCAAAAGCGTGTCCTGGGACCTGGTAGAAGTTGAGTCGCCAGAACTGTCCCGCGGTTGCGACGAAGACATGTTCGAGCAACTCGACCCGGCGCTGTTCGGCAAGACCGAAGACTACGTCAAAGGCGCTATCCAGCCTTGCGGCGTAGGTTTCTTCGTGTGGTCGACCGTGTTGGCCTACAACGCTGACAAGCTGGCCTCCGCACCCACCAGCTGGGTGGATTTCTGGGACACCAAGAAATTCCCGGGTAAGCGCGGCCTGCGTAAAGGCGCCAAGTACACCCTGGAATTCGCACTGATGGCCGACGGCGTTGCGCCGAAAGACGTCTACAAAGTGCTGGCCGGCAAAGACGGTCAGGACCGCGCGTTCAAGAAGCTTGATGAGCTGAAACCAAACATCCAGTGGTGGGAAGCCGGCGCACAACCGCCGCAGTACCTCGCTTCCGGTGACGTGGTCATGAGCTCGGCCTACAACGGCCGGATCGCTGCCGTGCAGAAAGAAAGCAACCTGAAAGTCGTGTGGAACGGCGGTATCTACGACTTCGACGCATGGGCCATTCCAAAAGGCCTGGACAAGGCACGTGCTGAAGCGGCGAAGAAATTCATCGCGTACTCGGTGGCGCCGCAGCAGCAGAAGACCTACTCGGAAAACATCGCCTACGGCCCGGCCAACACCCAAGCCGTACCGCTGTTGTCCAAGGATGTCCTGAAAGACATGCCGACCACCCCGGAAAACATCGCCAACCAAGTGCAGATCGACGTCAGCTTCTGGGCTGACAACGGCGAGCAACTGGAGCAGCGCTTCAATTCCTGGGCTGCGAAATAAGACCACCCCGTGGGCTTATCGACTCCCGTAGGAGCGAGGCTCGCCCGCGAAGACGTCAGCACATTCAACATCAATGTTGACTGACACGCTGCCTTCGCGAGCAAGCTTCGCTCCTACGGGGGGGATGTGTAGTTATCAAGAACAGAGGCGGCCTCGCGGTCAATGGATGCCGCCTCTGTAACGATCAAAGATTTCCGGAGTACGCCATGGCCACCGCCATTCCCCTGAACGCGGGCACTGACCCCACCTTGAAGCAGCGGCTCAAGCACGCCGAGCGGATCAACCGCTGGAAGGCCCAGGCCTTGATCGCGCCATTGGTGCTGTTTCTGTTGCTGGTGTTCCTGGTGCCCATCGTGGCGCTGCTCTACAAAAGCGTTGGTAACCCGGAAGTGGTCGGCGGCATGCCGCGCACCGTGGCGGCCATCGCTAGCTGGGACGGCCGTGGCCTGCCCGCTGAACCGGTTTACAAAGCGGCCAGCGAAGACCTCGCTGAAGCGCGCAAGAATCAGACCCTGGGCGACCTGTCCAAGCGCTTGAACATGGAATTGGCCGGCTATCGCAGCCTGCTGACCAAAACCGCCCGCGCCTTGCCGTTCGCTACCGAACCGGCCTCTTATAAAGACGCGCTGGAAGGGCTCGACGAGCGTTGGGGCGACCCGGCCTACTGGCAAGCGGTGCGCCGCAACACCAGCAACATCACGCCGTACTACTTGCTGGCAGCGGTCGATCACCGCATCGATGACCTTGGCGAAATCGCCCCGGCCACGCCCGATCAGGCGATTTACCTCGACATCTTCGCCCGCACCTTCTGGATGGGCCTGATCATCACCGCCATCTGCCTGGTACTCGCCTATCCGTTGGCTTACCTGCTGGCGAATCTGCCGTCGCGTCAAAGCAACCTGTTGATGATCCTGGTGCTGCTGCCGTTCTGGACCTCGATTCTGGTGCGCGTCGCTGCGTGGATCGTATTGCTGCAATCGGGCGGGCTGATCAACAGCGGCCTGATGGCCATGGGCATCATCGATAAGCCGCTGGAGCTGGTGTTCAACCGCACCGGGGTTTATATCTCGATGGTGCACATCCTGCTGCCGTTCATGATCCTGCCGATCTACAGCGTGATGAAAGGCATCTCGCCGACCTACATGCGCGCCGCGATTTCCCTCGGCTGCCACCCGTTCGCCAGTTTCTGGCGGGTGTACTTCCCGCAGACCTATGCCGGTGTCGGCGCCGGTTGCCTGTTGGTGTTCATCCTCGCCATCGGCTACTACATCACCCCGGCCTTGCTGGGCAGCCCGAACGATCAGATGGTCAGTTACTTCGTCGCCTTCTACACCAACACCAGCATCAACTGGGGCATGGCGACCGCACTTGGTGGGCTGCTGCTGTTGGCGACCGTGGTGCTTTATCTGATTTACAGCTGGCTGGTGGGCGCCAGTCGCCTGCGCCTGAGCTAAGGGGAGAATCGAAATGCTGAGTCCTTACATGTCGCCCATCGAACGGGTGTGGTTCTACAGCTTGCGGATTCTCTGCGGCTTGATTTTGCTGTTCCTGATTCTGCCGGTGTTGGTGATCATCCCGTTGTCGTTCAACTCGGGCAGTTTCCTGGTGTATCCGCTGCAAGGTTTTTCGCTGCACTGGTATCAGGACTTCTTCGCCTCGGCGGAATGGATGCGTGCACTGAAGAACAGCATCATCGTCGCCCCGGCGGCGACCGTGCTGGCGATGGTGTTCGGTACGCTGGCGGCGATTGGCCTGACGCGGGGCGACTTCCCGGGCAAGGCGCTGGTGATGGCGTTGGTGATTTCGCCGATGGTGGTACCGGTGGTGATCATCGGCGTCGCGAGTTACCTGTTCTTTGCACCGCTGGGCCTGGGCAACAGCTTCTTCTCGTTGATCGTGGTGCACGCGGTGTTGGGTGTGCCGTTTGTGATCATCACGGTGTCGGCAACGTTGCAGGGGTTTAACCACAACCTGGTGCGCGCCGCTGCCAGCCTCGGTGCTTCGCCGCTGACCGCGTTCCGCCGCGTGACCTTGCCGCTGATTGCACCAGGTGTGATCTCCGGTGCGCTGTTTGCCTTCGCGACCTCGTTCGATGAAGTGGTGGTGACGTTGTTCCTCGCCGGTCCCGAGCAAGCGACCTTGCCACGGCAGATGTTCAGCGGTATCCGCGAAAACCTCAGCCCGACGATTGCCGCCGCGGCAACGCTGCTGATCGCCTTCTCGGTGATCCTGCTGCTGACCCTGGAATGGCTGCGTGGCCGCAGCGAAAAACTGCGCACCGCCCAGGTTTGATCAGCTTTTGATTTTGTAGGAGCGAAGCTTGCTCGCGAGAGGCCAGAACAGTCAGCATCGATGTTGACTGACATGGCCCCTTCGCGAGCAAGCTTCGCTCCTACATTAGATTTGTGTTGTTCCCATGTTTGGTCATTCACGCGCTGAATAGCAGACAAACCCCAATCCCCAGCTACTATTGTGCCCAGCTCCCCTATCTATAAGAGGCTGCGCACGATGAGTCTTTCCTCTTTCAAAATCGCACACAAACTGATCACCGGCGCAGCTGCCATCGAGCAACTGTCCGCCGAGCTCACGCGCCTGGACATCGACAACCCGTTGATCGTCACCGACGCCGCGCTGGTCAAATCCGGCACGGTGGAGCTGGCGCTCGCGCAGTTGGGGGACCGTAGCTACGAGATTTTCGACCGTGTACTGCCAGACCCGGAAATCGCCATCGTCGAAGACTGCATGCGCGTTTACCGTGAAGGCGGGCACGACGGGCTGATCGGCCTGGGCGGCGGCAGCGCGATCGACATCGCCAAAAGTGTTGCAGCGTATGCCGGTTATCACGGCGCGCTGGAGGATCTGTTCGGCATCGACCAGGTGCCGCGCAAGGGCCCGCCGCTGATCGCCATCCCGACCACCGCCGGCACCGGCTCGGAAGTGACCAACGTCGCGATCCTCTCCGACAAGGTCGCGCAGCTGAAAAAGGGCATCATCAGCGACTATCTGTTGCCGGACGTGGCGCTGGTCAGCCCGCAAATGACCCTGACCTGCCCGCGCAGTGTCACCGCCGCCAGTGGCGTCGATGCGCTGGTGCATGCCATCGAATCCTATTTGTCCCTCAATGCTTCAGCGATTACCGACGCGCTGGCCATCGGCGCGATCAAGTTGATCACCCAGGCGTTACCCAAGGCCTACGCCAATCCTTCCAATCTGCAGGCGCGTGAAGACATGGCCACCGCCAGCCTGATGGCCGGCATGGCGTTCGGCAATGCCGGGGTCGGCGCGGTGCATGCGCTGGCGTATCCGCTGGGCGGGCGTTTCAACATCGCCCACGGCGTCAGCAACGCCTTGTTGCTGCCGTACGTCATGACCTGGAACAAGATGGCCTGCGTCGAGCGCATGCAGGATATTGCCGAAGCCATGGGCGTGAAGACCGCTCATCTGAGCGCCAATGACGCCGCGGACAAAGCCGTCGAGGCGATGACCGCGTTGTGCGCAGCGGTAGAAATCCCGTCGGGCCTGCGCAGTTTCGGTGTTCCAGAGGATGCGATTCCGGCCTTGGCCCTGGAAGCCGCGGGTATCGAGCGCCTGATGCGCAACAATCCACGCAAACTGAGTGCGATTGATATCGAGAAGATCTACCGCGCGGCCTACTGATCATCGTCCTTACGGTGCGCGCGTCAAAGCATGAGGTATACAATGCGCGCCATCGTGATTCTGCTCAGAAAAGGTGCGTCATGCAGCCCTTCGTAATTGCTCCGTCGATTCTCTCCGCCGACTTCGCCCGCCTGGGTGAAGAAGTGGACAACGTTCTGGCCGCCGGCGCCGACTTCGTGCACTTCGATGTCATGGACAACCACTACGTGCCGAACCTGACCATCGGCCCGATGGTCTGTGCCGCGCTGCGCAAGTACGGCGTAACCGCGCCGATCGACGCGCACCTGATGGTCAGCCCGGTTGACCGCATCGTTGGCGACTTCATCGAGGCCGGCGCGACGTACATCACCTTCCACCCGGAAGCCACGCAGCACGTCGACCGTTCCCTGCAACTGATCCGCGAAGGCGGCTGCAAGTCGGGCCTGGTGTTCAACCCGGCGACCCCGCTGGACGTACTCAAGTACGTGATGGACAAGGTCGACATGATCCTGCTGATGAGCGTCAACCCGGGCTTCGGCGGGCAGAAGTTCATCCCCGGCACCCTCGACAAGCTGCGTGAGGCACGCGCATTGATCGATGCCTCGGGCCGTGACATCCGCCTGGAAATCGACGGCGGCGTGAACGTGAACAACATTCGTGAAATCGCGGCGGCTGGCGCCGATACCTTCGTGGCCGGCTCGGCGATCTTCAACGCGCCGAACTACCAGGAAGTCATCGAGAAGATGCGTTCCGAACTGGCGCTGGCCCGTCCATGAGTGGCTTTGAGCAGCTGTTCCCGGGGCGTCTGCCACGGCTGGTGATGTTCGATCTGGACGGCACGCTGGTCGATTCGGTCCCTGACCTCGCCGCGGCGGTGGATAACATGCTGCTCAAACTTGGGCGCCAGCCTGTCGGCATCGAATCGGTGCGTGACTGGGTCGGCAACGGCGTGCACTTGCTGGTGCGCCGGGCCCTGGCCAATCACATCGACGCCGAAGGTGTCGATGATGTCGAGGCTGAACATGCCCTGGAATTGTTCAACGGCTTTTACGAGGACGGTCACGACCTGACGGTGGTTTACCCCGGCGTGCGTGACACCCTCAAGTGGCTGAACAAGCAAGGCGTAGAGATGGCGCTGATCACCAACAAGCCGGAGCGCTTCGTCGCACCGTTGCTGGATCAGATGAAAATCGGCCGCTATTTCAAATGGATCATCGGCGGCGATACCTTGCCGCAGAAGAAACCTGACCCGGCAGCGCTGTTTTTCGTGATGAAAATGGCCAACATCCCGGCGTCGCAATCGCTGTTTGTCGGCGATTCGCGCAGCGATGTGCTGGCGGCGAAAGCGGCGGGGGTCAAATGCGTGGCCCTCAGTTATGGCTATAACCACGGTCGGCCGATTGCCGAAGAGTCGCCGGCGCTGGTCATCGACGACCTGCGCAAGCTAATTCCCGGTTGCCTGGATCCGGCCGCTGAGATAACGTTGGCCGACGCTGTTCAACCCCCTTCTGGAAACGCCATCGTGGTGGTCACTCGCAAACTCTGGATGAAAGTCATCAAGGCCCTGGCCCGCTGGCGTTGGCGCGCCTGACTTGTTCCTGGCCGGTCTACCGGCGCGTTTGCATACCTGACTGTTAGCACCTCAAGCCACGAGGCTACCCCATGATCCGCGAAGAATTCCTGCGTTTGGCCGCTGCCGGCTATAACCGCATCCCGCTTGCCTGCGAAACCCTGGCCGATTTCGACACGCCGCTGTCGATCTACCTGAAACTGGCTGACGAGCCCAATTCCTACCTGCTCGAATCCGTGCAGGGCGGGGAGAAGTGGGGCCGTTACTCGATCATCGGCCTGCCGTGCCGCACCGTGCTGCGGGTTCATGACCATCACATCAGCGTGACCCATGACGGCGTCGAGATTGAAAGCCATGAAGCGGAAGACCCGCTGGCGTTCGTCGAAGAATTCAAAGCCCGTTACAACGTACCGACCATCCCCGGCCTGCCACGCTTCAACGGCGGCCTGGTGGGTTATTTCGGTTACGACTGCGTGCGTTATGTGGAAAAGCGTCTGGGCAAGTGCCCGAACCCGGATCCGCTGGGCGTGCCGGACATTCTGCTGATGGTGTCCGATGCGGTGGTGGTGTTCGACAACCTCGCCGGCAAAATGCACGCAATTGTCCTGGCCGACCCGTCGCAGGACGATGCCTTCGAGCAAGGTCAGACGCGCCTGCAAGAGCTGCTGGAAAAACTCCGTCAGCCAATCACTCCGCGCCGAGGCCTGGACTTCAGCAAGCAACAATCGGCTGACCCGCTGTTCCGCTCCAGTTTCACCCAGGACGATTACGAAAAAGCCGTCGACACCATCAAGGAATACATCCTGGCCGGTGACTGCATGCAGGTCGTGCCGTCCCAGCGCATGTCGATCGACTTCAAGGCGGCGCCGATTGATCTGTACCGGGCGCTGCGTTGCTTCAACCCGACGCCTTATATGTACTTCTTCAACTTCGGCGACTTCCACGTCGTCGGCAGTTCGCCGGAAGTGCTGGTGCGGGTCGAAGACAATCTGATCACCGTTCGCCCGATTGCCGGCACCCGTCCGCGTGGGGCTAACGAAGAGGCGGACCTGGCGCTGGAGAAAGACCTGCTCTCCGACCACAAGGAAATCGCCGAACACCTGATGCTGATCGACCTGGGTCGTAACGACACCGGTCGTGTATCGGAAATCGGCTCGGTGAAGCTCACCGAGAAAATGGTTATCGAGCGTTATTCCAACGTGATGCACATTGTTTCCAACGTCACCGGGCAACTGAAAGCCGGGCTGACGGCAATGGACGCATTGCGGGCGATCCTGCCGGCGGGCACCTTGTCCGGCGCACCGAAGATTCGCGCGATGGAAATCATCGACGAACTGGAGCCGGTCAAGCGTGGCGTCTATGGCGGCGCGGTCGGTTACTTTGCCTGGAACGGCAACATGGACACGGCGATTGCGATCCGCACCGCCGTGATCAAGAACGGCGAACTGCACGTGCAGGCCGGTGGCGGCATCGTTGCCGACTCGGTGCCGGCGCTGGAATGGGAAGAAACCCTGAACAAGCGTCGTGCCATGTTCCGCGCAGTCGCCCTGGCTGAACAAACCCCGGAAAGCTGACCGATGAACGTGACCCGTATGCCATGTCGCTTTGGCTGACAAAGCGCTGCGGGTCGCTCATTCGAAGGCAGCCTTTATAGTCCGTGAATTCAAGAGGTTCTCAAGCCATGTTGCTGATGATCGATAACTACGACTCTTTTACCTACAACGTTGTGCAATACCTCGGTGAGCTAGGCTCTCAGGTTAAAGTCGTGCGCAACGATGAACTGACCGTTGCCGAAATCGAAGCCCTCAACCCTGAGCGCATCGTTGTGTCGCCCGGTCCTTGCACGCCGACCGAAGCGGGCGTCTCGATTGACGTCATCAAGCATTTCGCCGGCAAACTGCCGATTCTCGGCGTGTGCCTGGGTCATCAATCCATCGGCCAGGCCTTCGGCGGCGATGTGGTTCGTGCCCGCCAGGTGATGCACGGCAAGACCAGCCCGGTGTTCCACGAAGACAAAGGTGTCTTCGAAGGCCTGAACCATCCGCTGACCGTCACGCGTTATCACTCGTTGATCGTCAAGCGCGAAACCTTGCCGGACTGCCTGGAGCTGACCGCCTGGACTCAGCTTGAAGACGGTTCGGTCGACGAAATCATGGGCCTGCGCCACAAGACGCTGAACATCGAAGGTGTGCAGTTTCACCCTGAGTCTATCCTGACCGAGCAGGGCCACGAGTTGTTCGCCAACTTCCTCAAACAAACCGGCGGCACGCGCTAAGGACTTCCCATGAATATCAAGACAGCCCTCAGCCGTATCGTCGATCAACTCGACCTCAGCACCGATGAAATGCGCGATGTGATGCGCGAGATCATGACCGGGCAATGCACGGACGCGCAGATCGGCGCGTTCATGATGGCCATGCGCATGAAGAGCGAAAGCATCGACGAGATCGTCGGCGCCGTGTCGGTCATGCGCGAGCTGGCGGACAAGGTCGAACTGAAAACCCTCGACGGCGTGGTTGATGTGGTCGGCACCGGCGGCGATGGGGCGAACATTTTCAACGTCTCGACGGCTTCTTCCTTTGTGGTGGCAGCCGCCGGTTGCACTGTGGCCAAGCACGGTAACCGTGCGGTCTCGGGCAAAAGCGGCAGCGCCGATCTGCTGGAAGCGGCGGGCATCTACCTGAACCTGACGCCGGTTCAGGTAGCGCGCTGCATCGACAACGTCGGCATCGGTTTCATGTTTGCCCAGACTCATCACAAAGCCATGAAATATGCCGCCGGCCCGCGCAAGGATCTTGGTCTGCGTACCCTGTTCAATATGCTCGGCCCGCTTACGAATCCGGCTGGCGTGAAACATCAGGTGGTGGGCGTGTTCAGCCAGGCGCTGTGCCGGCCATTGGCCGAAGTCTTGCAACGTCTGGGCAGCAAGCATGTGCTGGTGGTGAACTCGAAAGACGGCCTGGACGAATTCAGTCTGGCTGCGCCGACCTACGTGGCGGAATTGAAGAATGACCAGATCACCGAGTATTGGGTCGAGCCGGAAGATTTGGGCATGAAGAGCCAGAGCCTGCACGGCCTGGCGGTGGAAAGCCCGGCCGCTTCGCTTGAGCTGATTCGCGATGCCCTGGGCAAGCGCAAGACCGAGAGCGGTCAGAAAGCTGCCGAGATGATCGTGCTCAATGCCGGTGCTGCACTCTATGCCGCCGACCTGGCGACCAGTTTGAAAGAAGGCGTTGCCCTGGCGCACGATGCGCTGCACACAGGCCTCGCTCGGGAAAAACTTGAGGAGTTGGGTGCATTTACCGCGGTATTCAAAGTGGAGAATGAGGGATGAGTGTACCGACGGTTCTGGAAAACATTCTGGCGCGCAAAGTCCAGGAAGTCGCCGAGCGTAGCGCTCGTGTGAGCCTGGCCGAGCTGGAAAGTCTGGCCAAGGCGGCCGATGCACCCCGTGGTTTTGCCAAGGCATTGCTGGCGCAGGCCAAGCTGAAGCAGCCAGCGGTCATTGCTGAAATCAAGAAAGCTTCGCCGAGCAAAGGCGTGATTCGCGAGAACTTCGTTCCTGCCGATATCGCCAGGAGCTACGAGAAGGGCGGCGCGACCTGCCTGTCGGTGCTCACCGATATCGATTATTTCCAGGGCGCAGATGCATATCTGCAACAGGCCCGGGCGGCGTGCAAACTGCCGGTGATCCGCAAGGATTTCATGATCGATCCGTATCAGATCGTCGAAGCCCGTGCGTTGGGCGCGGACTGCGTGCTGTTGATCGTCTCCGCGCTGGACGACGTGAAAATGGCCGAGCTGGCGGCGGTGGCAAAAAGCGTTGGCCTCGACGTGCTGGTGGAAGTCCATGACGGCGACGAACTGGAGCGGGCCTTGAAAACCCTCGACACGCCGCTGGTCGGCGTGAACAACCGCAACCTGCACACCTTCGACGTCAGTCTGGAAACCACGCTGGATTTGTTGCCGCGGATTCCGCGTGACCGGTTGGTGATCACTGAAAGCGGCATCCTCAATCGGGCCGATGTCGAGCTGATGGAAATCAGCGACGTGTATGCGTTCCTGGTCGGCGAAGCGTTCATGCGCGCCGAAAGCCCGGGCACCGAGCTTCAGCGCCTGTTCTTCCCGGAGCGTGGCGTACCCGTCAGCGGTTCTACACTCGACTGATTACTGGCAGATCGAGTCGACCCCATCGCCGGCAAGCCGGTCTCGCTCCTACATTGGATCTATGGTGTTAGCAGATCCCTTGTGGGAGCGAGACCGGCTTGCCGGCGATGGCGGCATAAGACACACCTCAGACCTCAAGTCTTACGGAGCACCTTATGACCTCACCTGTCCCTCTGACCATCGAAGCCGGCCTGCAAGCGGAACAGGATTTGCTGGCGTCGGTCTGTGCAGGCGATTCAGAGTTTGGCCTGTTGTTCTGGCAGCCAAGCGATCGGGCTCTGGTCATGCCGCGCCGTTTGAATCGCCTGCCCGGTTTCGATCACGCTTGTGAAGTATCGGCGGCAGCCGGCTGGCCAGTCCTTTTGCGTGAAACCGGCGGCGAGCCCGTGCCGCAGTCGGCTTCAACCATCAACATCGCGTTGGTCTACGCGCCACCGCGTAGCGAGGGCGACCAGAACCGCATCGAAACCGCCTATCGCAGGCTCTGCGATCCGATCTGTCAGTTGCTGGATGAACTGGGTGGCGTTTCGTCCCTGGGCGAAATCGACGGTGCATTTTGCGATGGCCGTTTCAACGTCAATCTCGACGGTCGCAAGATGGTCGGCACCGCCCAGCGTTGGCGCCAGAGCAAGGGCGGCACGCGCCCGGTCGGGTTGGTGCACGGTGCGTTGTTGCTGGATAACGAGCGCGAATCAATGGTCGCGGCGGTCAATCGCTTCAATGAAGCGTGCGGCCTGGAGCAACGGGTCCGCGCCGAAAGCCACATCGCGCTCCATGAGAAGTTCGCCGCGCCTGACGCATTGGCACGGCTCGATGCACTCTATCGCCAGTTGCTGGCAGACATGTTCAAGGCTTAGCGCGTCCCGAAGACCACCATGGTCTTGCCTTTGACGTCCACCAGGTTGCGTTCTTCCAGATCTTTAAGAACGCGACCGACCATCTCCCGGGAACACCCGACAATCCGCCCGATTTCCTGACGGGTCACCTTGATCTGCATGCCATCGGGGTGGGTCATCGCATCGGGCTGTTTGCACAATTCCAGCAGGCAACGGGCAACGCGACCTGTCACGTCGAAGAATGCGAGGTCACCGACCTTGCGTGTGGTGTTGCGCAGGCGTTGTGCGATTTGTCCGCTAAGTACGTAAAGAATGTCCGGGTCTTGCTGGGACAGCTCGCGGAATTTGGCGTAGCTGATTTCAGCGACTTCGCACTCGATCTTGGCGCGCACCCAGGCGCTGCGTTCCTGTTCCAGACCGGCCTGTTCAAACAGACCCAACTCGCCGAAGAAGTCTCCGGAGTTCAGGTAGGCAATGATCATTTCACGGCCGTCGTCATCCTCGATCAGGATGGTGACCGAGCCTTTGATGATGAAGAACAGCGTCTCCGAGCGGTCGCCGGCGCAAATGATATTGCTCTTGGCCGCATAGCGACGGCGCTGGCAATGCATCAACAGTTTGTCGAGGTTCTTGATCTTGGGTGTAGGGGCAATAGCAACCATGGTTGTATCCCGGAAAGACTGCACGGTGTGTTTGGTTTTTTTATGAGGCACTGAGGTTGCTACAAAGCTGGCAATGCGCCAGCGAATTGGCGCCAGCTTAACAGACACTTCCTGCAATATTCGAGATTTTACCTACAAAGCAAAAGGTTCTGTCCTAGGACGGCGAGCGCTGTCAATCCAGGGCCCTGTGCTAAGCTGGCGACCCTTTTTTATACAGTGGAGTCTTGGCGATGAAGGCACGCATCCAATGGGCTGGCGAAGCCATGTTCCTCGGCGAATCCGGTAGCGGTCATGTCGTGGTCATGGACGGTCCGCCCGATGCCGGTGGTCGTAACCTGGGTGTCCGGCCGATGGAAATGCTCCTGCTGGGTGTCGGCGGTTGCAGCAATTTCGACGTGGTCAGCATTCTCAAGAAGTCCCGTCAGGCCGTCGAAAGCTGCGAAGCCTTCCTCGAAGCCGAGCGCGCGACCGAGGACCCGAAGGTCTTCACCAAGATCCACATGCACTTCGTGGTCAAGGGGCGCGGGCTGAAAGAAGCCCAGGTCAAGCGCGCCATCGAGCTGTCTGCCGAGAAGTATTGCTCGGCCTCGATCATGCTCGGCGCGGCGGGTGTCGCGATTACCCACGACTACGAAATCATCGAACTCGGTTGATTCGACATTCAACTATCATAAAAGCGGTGCAGACTCTGGCGATCCCAAGCTGACGTCTGCATAATGCGCCACTTTTTTCAGGGTAGTGGTCCGTCAACCGACAGACCGCTCACCCGAACAGACAACCAAAATCGCCATCGCGAAGAGGTGTTAACCGTCCTACGCAGGTGCGTCGTACGCATCTGACGGGCATGCTTGATCACGCGGCCCGGGCCGCAATACATAGAGAGTTTTTAACGGTGAAAAGCAAACTCAAGCTCCACGGGTTCAATAACCTGACAAAGACCTTGAGCTTCAACATCTATGACATCTGCTACGCGGAAACCCCGCAAGACCAGCAGGCTTACGTCGAGTACATCAATGAAGAGTACAACGCGAAACGCCTGACGCAGATCCTCACGGAAGTTGTCGATATCATTGGTGCCAACATCCTGAACATTGCCAGTCAGGACTACGACCCACAAGGCGCCAGCGTCACGATTCTGATCTCTGAAGAGCCGGTGACTCCGACCGACAGCCAGATCGAAGAGTCTCCGGGCCCGTTGCCCGAAATCATCCTGGCCCACCTCGACAAGAGCCACATCACGGTGCACACCTACCCGGAAATCCATCCGGACGACGGTATTGCGACCTTCCGTGTGGACATTGACGTGTCGACCTGTGGCGTCATTTCACCGCTTAAAGCGCTCAACTTCCTGATTCACCAGTTCGATTCGGACATCGTGACCGTGGATTATCGTGTGCGCGGTTTCACCCGTGACGTCGAAGGCAACAAGCACTTCATCGATCACGAGATCAACTCGATCCAGAACTACCTGTCCGAAGACACCCGTGACGCGTACCAGATGACCGACGTGAACGTGTACCAGGAAAACCTGTTCCACACCAAAATGCTGTTGAAGAACTTCGAGCTGGATAACTACCTGTTCGGCGACGCGACCAACAACCTGTCCCCTGAGCAACGCGCCCAAGTGACGGATCGTGTGAAACACGAAATGCTCGAAATCTTCTACGCGCGCAACATGCCGACCTAAGATTCTCGCGAGCACAAAAAAAGGCGACTCCCTCACGGCAGTCGCCTTTTTTATTGCCGCAGATCCCATGTAGGAGCGAGGCTTGCCCGCGAAGAGGCCCTAACGAACAACACAATCGTCAGATTCTGTAGGTACTCTTGGTCATCACCTTGGCCATCAAGCTCATCCCGAACTTCACCGGCGCCGGAAAACGAAAGCCCCCAGCCTCCAGCGCACTTTCGGCATGTTGCTCTTCATCAACACGCATCTGCTCAAGAATCGCCCGGGACTTTTCGTCCTCGGCCGGCAGTTGCTCAAGGTGTTCGTTCAAGTGCTTGCACACCTGATGCTCGGTAGCCGCAACGAAACCCAGGCTGACCTTGTCGCTGATCAAACCGGCCACCGCGCCAATCCCGAATGACATGCCGTAGAACAGCGGGTTGAGAATGCTGGTATGGCTGCCCAACTGCTTGATGCGTTGCTCGCACCAGACCAGATGGTCGATCTCTTCTTCAGCAGCATGTTCCATGGCGGCGCGCACCTGCGGCAACTTGGCGGTCAGGGCCTGCCCTTGATACAGCGCCTGGGCGCAGACTTCGCCGGTATGGTTGATGCGCATCAGGCCGGCGACGTGCCGGGTGTCTTCGTCGCTCATTTGCGTTTCCGGCTGCACGATCGCAGGGGACGGACGGTACGGCTGGCCGCTGAAGGGCAGCAGGGTACGCATCGCGGCATCGGCTTGCAGCAGAAGACGGTCAATGGGCGAGTAGTGACGTTGGGTAGTCATGCTGATCTCCGGGAGGAATCTCGGCGGCCAGTTTAACCCAATCGGCCGGGGAAGGTTTGCGCTGGGTCATCAACCCTGTAGGAGCGAGGCTTGCCCGCGAAGAACGATAATGCGGTCTATCTGAACAACCGCATCGACCTTTTCGCGGGCAAGCCTCGCTCCTACAGGGATGCGCAGTGAATCAACCCGGCGGCCAGTGCATCTGACGCTGACCCAGCACATGCATATGAATGTGGTAGACAGTTTGCCCACCTTCTTCATTACAGTTCATGACAACGCGAAAACCTTTTTCGCAACCCAGTTCCAGTGCCAGGCGCTGGGCGGTGAACAGAATATGCCCGGCCAATGCCTTGTCGTCCTCGGTGAGGTCGTTCAAGGTGCGCACCGGTTTCTTCGGGATCACCAGGAAATGCACCGGTGCCTGCGGGGCGATGTCGTGGAAGGCCAGTACCTGGTCGTCCTCGTAAATGATCTTCGCCGGGATTTCCCGGTTGATGATCTTGGTGAACAGAGTATCCACAGCTGTTTTCTCCGTTGTTTGGGCTGGCCTGAGTGTACTCATGGGTGATCCCCGAGCCCAGCCTTTTGCCTTGAGGCCAGGTCAGCGCGGGCAATAGGCCTTGTTGACCATGCCTGTGATGGTCCTGATCAGCCAGCGTGAGCCGAGCCGTGGCAGGAAAGCGAACCAGCGGTTCAGCCGGCCCGGAATAATAATGGCGCGATTCTTATCCAGAGCCCGCACGGTATAGAGCGCGACTTCCTCGGGACTCATCAGCAGTTTGCTGTCGACCAGTTTGTCGCTGTTCAGTTGTGCGGTGCGGAAAAACGCGGTGCGGGTCGGGCCGGGGCAGAGTACGGAAACCTTGACTGCGCATTTCTTCAGCTCGACGCGCAGCCCTTCGGAAAAGTGCAGTACATAGGCTTTGCTGGCGTAGTAAGTGCTCATCCACGGGCCGGGATGGAACGCTGCAACCGAGGCGACGTTCAAGATCTGCCCACCGCCCTGCAAGGCCATGCTGTTGCCGATGGCATGGCACAGGCGAGTGAGGGCCAGAATGTTCACCTCGATCAGGTCTTGTTCGGTCATCCAGTCCTGCGCCAGAAACGGGCCGCAGGTGCCGATGCCGGCGCAGTTCACCAGCAAGTCGATCTGCCGGTCGCCTTCTTCCAGTTCAAGCAGAAACCCGGACAGGCGCAGCGGCTCGCCGAGGTCGCAGGCGCGGAACAACACCTCCACGCCAAAACGTTGGGTCAGTTCAATTGCAATACTTTCCAGCTGATCACGCTGTCGGGCCACCAGAATCAGGCTGCGGCCACGGCGGGCCAGCGCTTCGGCCATCGCCAGGCCGATGCCGCTGGAAGCGCCAGTGATCAGAGCGTAACGGGTCATGCAGTTCTCCATCGCAACAGCTCCGCGCCTGCGACGCAGGTGTCACGGGCGGGGAGCGCTGTTCATTCTTTCGCAGAGTCTACAGGGGCCGGGGCTTATTGGGCTTCCTCGTCTGCGGAATCCGGCACTTCTTCAGCCTCTGCGGCGGGCTCGACTTCCACTTCTTCGGTGGTTACCGAGCCGCTGTCATAGCTGAGTCCGGCAGCGTCTTCGTACTCTTGCTGGATCGCACTGGAAGCGCCGGTCAATACACCGACAAAAAAGATGATGGCAATGAATACCACCCACAGCGAAGACAGCACTTTGACTGCCGTGGTGTTTGGCGGTGGTGGTGGGCCGTAGCGATTGGCGATGGTGTTGCCCGGCACGCACATGATCGCAAGCGAAAAGAAGCTGCCTACGAACGGCACGAGATTGAGCAGCCAGGTCCAGCCGGACCAGCCGATGTCGTGCAGGCGCTGAACGCTGATCTGAATGCTGACGACCGCGATGGCGATCCCCAGGAAGATTGCCACCAGGCCACCGACAATCAGGCCTGCAGTCGAGTCGCTGGCGATCAGGGCGATGGCGAAAATGGCGACGACCGACCCGACGCCGAGCATGACCAGCGTCAGCACCATGGTCCAGGCCAGATAGCGCAAACGACCGATTCGCCCTTCGACGCCAAAAGGCTTGAGCGTGCCGAACGGCGGCAGGTTTTCGCCGACCCTGGCCTGAGGTGGTGCGTACGGCGACTCCGGTTCTGCGAACGCGGGTTTGCTGCTGGCGGGGGCGTGGTGGTGAGCGTCGGCCAGGTTCAGTTCAATTGGGGGCTCGGCTTCGATGCGGGCTTCGATGCCGGTTTTCGTCAGCGCCTGAAGGTAGGTTTGCGCGTCAGTCTGCGACAGGCCTTGCTTGAGCGTAACAGCCTTTCCGTTGAACAGTCGTTCGACGGCTGCCACTTCGCTTTTGTACAACGCCGCCAGATTGAGTTTGGCGGTGGTGAGGTCGATCCCCGGCAGCAGAGCGCCGTCGAATACGATCTTGAAACGGTTGTCGCTCATTGCGAGGCATCCTTGTCGCGGGTGTTTGAATAGTTAGAGAGTTGCGAGCCCGGAGTGTAAGGCCAGTCGAGGATGACTGGCCAAATTTCCTGCTAACGCGGCCAGCGTTTCGGCAGTTGTGCTGCCAGCTCCAGCGCCTGGCGGTATTCAGCGTCCAGTCGTGCAACCAATTGATCCACGCTCGGTAAATCGTCTATCTCTCCGACGCCCTGGCCGGCGGACCACACGGTTTTCCAGGCCTTGGCTTCATCGCTCAATGGCTTGAGCTTGGAGCCGAAGTTGACCTCGCCTTTGTTTTGCAACGCCGCCATGTCGAAACCGGCCGCTTCCAGGCTTTGGCGCATGAAACTCGCCGGAACACCCGACACCGCCGGAGTATGAATGATGTCTGCCGCTCTGGATGTCAGCAGCATCTCCTTGTAGGCCTCAGGCGCATGGCTTTCGGTGGTGCCGATAAATCGCGTACCGAAGTAGGCCAGATCCGCACCGAGCAATTGTGCCGCGAGTATCTCGTGACCGTGATTGAGGCAGCCGGCCAGCAACAGCGTCTTGTCGAAGAACTGGCGGATTTCGGCAATCAGCGAAAACGGGCTCCAGGTACCCGCGTGTCCACCGGCGCCTGCGGCAACGGCGATCAAACCATCTACGCCAGCCTCCGCTGCTTTCTCTGCGTGGCGACGAGTCGTTACGTCATGGAATACCAGGCCGCCGTAGCCGTGGACTGCGTCGACCAGTTCTTTAACGGCGCCAAGGCTGGTGATCACGATCGGCACCTTGTGCTCGATGCAGATCTCCAGGTCTGCTTGCAGGCGCGGGTTGCTGTTGTGGACGATCAGGTTCACGGCGTAGGGCGCCGGTTTTTCCATTGTCGCCAACCCTGCTTCGATCTCTTCCAGCCAGGCCTTGAAGCCGCTGCTCTCACGCTGGTTCAGCGCGGGGAAGCTGCCGACCACGCCATTACGGCAGCAGGCGAGTACCAGTTGCGGGTTGGAAATCAGGAACATCGGCGCTGCCACCACGGGCAGACGCAAACGTTGTTCGAGCAAAGCGGGCAGCGACATTGGAAGTACCCCGGTGAGTGGTGCCGATTGAAGTTAGAACGGCCGAACGACGACCAGAATTACGATAGCCAGCAATATCAGAACCGGCACTTCATTGAACCAGCGATAAAAGACATGGCTGCGGGTGTTCTCGCCACGGGCAAATCGTTTCACCTGCGCGCCGCACATGTGGTGGTAGCCGATCAGGATCACCACCAGCGTCAATTTGGCGTGAATCCAGGCACCTTGGCTGAATATGCCCGGGTTCAGCCCGATCAGCGCAATGCCGAAAACCAGCGTGGCGATCATCGCCGGGCCCATGATGCCGCGATACAGCTTGCGCTCCATCAGGCTGAAGCGTTCCTTGCTGACGGTGTCTTCGCTTTGGGCGTGATAGACGAACAGGCGCGGCAGGTAAAACAGGCCGGCAAACCAGCAGACCATGCTGATGATATGAAGCGCTTTGAGCCACAGATAAAGCATTTTTGGTTATTCCCAGGTTCACGGTAGCGAAGATAGTAGAGGGTAGAGCGTCCGCACGTCACCTTGACGGTTGTCGCAGGGCGATACGGGCCCTATTATCGACGGCTTTCCAGTGGGTTCGTTGAGGGCAGGTTTATGGTCAAGGTCGGTATCGTCGGCGGCACGGGTTACACCGGTGTCGAACTGCTGCGTCTGTTGGCACAGCATCCGCAGGCAGAAGTGGTAGTGATCACTTCCCGATCCGAGGCCGGTCTGGCCGTAGCTGATATGTACCCGAACCTGCGCGGCCATTACGACGGCCTGGCGTTCAGCGTTCCGGACATCAAGACCCTGGGCGCCTGCGACGTGGTGTTCTTCGCCACGCCTCACGGTGTTGCCCACGCGCTGGCCGGTGAACTGCTGGCGGCCGGAACCAAGGTCATCGACCTGTCCGCGGACTTCCGTCTGCAAGATGCCGATGAGTGGGCCAAGTGGTACGGCCAGCCGCACGGTGCGCCACAGCTGCTGGAAGAAGCGGTCTACGGCTTGCCGGAAGTCAATCGCGAACAGATCAAGCAGGCTCGCCTGATCGCCGTACCGGGTTGCTATCCAACGGCTACGCAATTGGGTTTCCTGCCATTGCTCGAAGCTGGTCTGGCCGATACCACGCGCTTGATCGCTGACTGCAAATCCGGCGTCAGTGGTGCGGGTCGTGGCGCGGCCGTAGGCTCGTTGTACTCCGAGACGTCGGAAAGCATGAAGGCCTACGCTGTGAAAGGTCACCGTCACTTGCCGGAAATTCGCCAGGGTCTGCGTCGAGCTGCAGGAAAGGATGTCGGCCTGACCTTCGTTCCGCACCTGACGCCGATGATTCGCGGCATTCACTCGACGCTCTACGCGACGGTCGTGGATCGTTCGGTGGATCTGCAGGCGCTGTTTGAAAAGCGCTATGCCAACGAGCCGTTCGTTGATGTGATGCCAGCAGGCAGCCACCCGGAAACCCGCAGCGTGCGCGGCGCCAACGTCTGCCGTATCGCCGTGCATCGTCCGCAGGACGGTGACCTGGTGGTGGTGTTGTCGGTCATCGATAACCTGGTAAAAGGTGCGTCGGGTCAGGCGGTGCAGAACCTGAACATCCTGTTCGGTCTGGATGAGCGTCTGGGCTTGTCGCACGCTGGTATGTTGCCGTAAGGCTTTAGCCCGCTCAGCAAAAAGGCCCGTTGAACGGGCCTTTTTGCGTTTCGAACCGGCAATCGGGTTTATTGATATACCGTAACAATAGTTGACCGCTTTTCTAGGAGAAGCGGATAATGCGCGTCATCACGCATTATGGCGGCGTAACGCCGGGAGATAGTCAGCATGAGCGTCGAATCCTTCACCCCCACGGCTTTGCAATTTACCCACGGTGCCGCGCACAAGGTGAAGAGCCTGGTCGATGAAGAGGGGAATGATCGCTTGAAGCTGCGCGTATTCGTTACGGGCGGCGGTTGTTCAGGTTTTCAGTACGGCTTCACCTTCGATGAAGAAGTGGCCGATGACGACACCATCGTCGAGCGCGAGGGTGTGAGCCTGGTCGTCGATCCGATGAGCTTCCAGTACCTGGCAGGTGCCGAGGTGGATTACCAGGAAGGTCTGGAAGGTTCGCGTTTCGTGATCAAGAACCCGAACGCCAGCACCACGTGTGGCTGCGGCTCTTCGTTCTCGATCTGATCGCGATTCACCGCATTACAAACGCCGCATGGCCTCAGGGCTCTGCGGCGTTTTGCTGTCTGGCGTTCAGGCCGGGTAGATGGCGCCGAGTACGCGCAGGCCGCGAGCGCCGGTGACGCTTGGACGATTGGCCGCGATGCCTTCCAGGCAGCAATGAGCCAGCCAGGCGAAGGCCATGGCTTCGACCCAGTCCGGGTCAACGCCATGAGTGGCGGTGCTGCTGACGTTCGCGTTTGGCAGCAGGGCGGCCAAGCGCTTCATCAGCGTGGCGTTGTGCGCGCCGCCGCCGCAGACCAGCAACTCTCGGGTATCCGCTTGTGCGCTTTGCAATGATTCGACGATGGTCAGCGCGGTCAGCTCAAGCAGTGTTGCTTGCACGTCTTCGGCGGCGAAGGTCGGCAATTGCGAAAGATGCTGTGTCAGCCATGGCAGATTGAACACTTCACGACCGGTGCTCTTCGGGCCTTTGGTCACGAAGAACGGATCACTGAGTAGCGCTTTCAACAGAACAGGTTCGACTTGGCCGCTGGCTGCCCATTGGCCGTCACGATCAAAGTTTTCGCCGCGTTGCTGATGAATCCACGCGTCCAGCAGTACGTTCCCGGGGCCGCAGTCGAAACCGGCTACGGGTTGGCCGGGTTCGATCAGGCTGAGGTTGCTGAAACCGCCGACGTTCAATACTGCGCGGTTGCCCGCCTGCTCTTCAAACAGCGCTTCGTGAAACGCTGGCACCAGTGGTGCGCCTTGCCCGCCGGCCGCAACGTCGCGACTGCGGAAGTCACTGACCACGGTGATGCCGGTCAATTCGGTCAGCAGGGCAGGGTTGCCGATCTGTACCGTGAAGCCGCGTGCCGGTTCGTGGCGAATGGTCTGGCCATGGCTGCCAATCGCGCGAATGTCTTCGGGGTTCAGGTTTTGTTGATCAAGAAGGGTGTGAATGCCCTGCGCCGCCAGAGTCACCCAGTTTTGCTGGGCGATGGCGGAGCGGGCAATCTCGTCCGGGCCGCTGGCGCACAAGCCAAGCAACTCGGTGCGCAGGGAATCAGGCATGGGAATGTAGTGCGTGGCGACCAGTCTGATCGCCGGGTTCAACTCAACCAGCGCGATGTCCAGGCCATCGAGACTGGTTCCGGACATCACACCTATATAGCGCGTCATGGCTTAGCGCTTGCTCGAAGCCAGTTGGGTGGATTTTTCTTGATCCATACGCGCCATCAGAGGCTGACTCTGCGCGAGGAAACGTGCCCGTTCTGCTTTGGAAATTGGATCGGCCATCGCCACTTTTTGACCTAGTGGATCGACGTGCACACCATTGACCTGGAACTCGTAGTGCAGATGCGGTCCGGTGGACAGGCCGGTAGTGCCGATATAGCCAATCACTTGACCCTGCTTGACGGAGCTGCCCGTCTGGACACCTTTCGCAAAGCCCTGCATATGGCCGTACAGCGTGCGATAAGTGTTGCCGTGCTGGATGATCACGGTATTGCCATAACCGCCGCGACGGCCGGCCAACAACACCTTGCCATCACCGGCCGCCTTGATTGGCGTACCGCGCGGAGCTGCGTAGTCGACGCCTTTGTGAGCGCGGATCTTGTTCAGGATCGGGTGTTTGCGGCCCATGGAGAATTTCGAACTGATGCGGGCAAAGTCTACCGGGGTGCGGATAAACGCCTTGCGCATGCTGTTGCCGTCAGCAGTGTAGTAGCTGCTGTTGCCTTGTTTGTTGGTGTAACGCACGGCGGTGTAGGTCTTGCCGCGGTTGGTGAAGCGTGCGGAAAGTATCGGGCCATTGCCGACAGCCTTGCCGTTGACGACTTTCTGTTCGTAGATCACGTCGAACTCGTCACCCTGGCGAATATCCTGGGCGAAGTCGACGTCATAGCCAAACACGCTGGCCATGTCCATGGTCAGGCTGTGGGACAGGCCGGCGCGCGCGGCGGACTGCGACAACGAGCTGTTGATCACGCCGTGAACGTAGGCGGAGCGCACGGTAGGCTTGGCGGTGATGCGGTTGAACACATAACCCTTGTCATTCTTGGTCAGGGTGATGCTTTCGAGGTCGCTGACCTTGCTGTGCAGGTTGGTCAGCTGGCCTTCGGGGTTCAGTTCGAATTCGAGTTTCTGGCCGTGTTTGAGTTGGCTGAATTGCTTGGCCTGCTTGTCGCTGGCCAATACTTCATGCACCGAAGTGGCCGGAAGGCCGACTTTCTCGAACAGCGTGGAGAGCGTATCGCCTTTGGCGACGATCACTTCCCTGTGATTGGGACCCTTCTTTTCTTCGACAACCGGCGCGGGTTTGGCCTGGGCAGTTTCCTGGGACTCTTCGGAGCTGTCTTCGATCTGCGCAAAAGGGGAAGTTGCCGGCTCATTTGTGGCTTGGGCGACGTCGGCAGCGTCTTGATCTTGTGTCAGTTGTTCAGCAGGGCTTTCCAGTTCAAGACTCAGTGTCGTCTTTTTTGCTTCTACATCACTGGAAGGAAATACCAGAAGCGCCAGGCTCAGAAGGGCGGCGATACCACTTGCTGCGAGCAGGTGGGTCTTCGGGTAAAGCGGAGGCGCTTTAGACGATTCTTTGGTCATAGGTAATTTTGACTTTGAAAAAGATGAATTGGAAAAGATGAATGACATGATGAAGATGAAATAACTGTATAAAATATAACCAAATCATCTCTGAAGCAAGTCCGTGGTCACTCTGTCAGCGGATTGGCGTCATTGCGCCGGCCAAACTTTGTATTTGACGCGTGATCTTGTATGGTTGGTTCCCTTTGAATTCGAGCCTTGCGGGTCTGTTATGAAGTCGGTTGAAGAGCAGCTAGCGCTGATCAAACGTGGTGCAGAAGAACTGTTGGTCGAGTCCGAGCTGATCGAAAAGCTCAAGCGTGGCCAGCCGCTACGTATTAAGGCAGGCTTCGATCCGACCGCGCCGGATTTGCACCTGGGTCACACGGTGCTTATTAATAAGCTGCGCCAGTTCCAGGAGCTGGGGCATCAGGTGATCTTCCTTATAGGTGACTTCACCGGGATGATCGGTGATCCGAGCGGCAAGAGCGCTACGCGTCCGCCGCTAACCCGTGAGCAGGTTCTCGAGAATGCCGAGACCTACAAGACCCAGGTTTTCAAGATTCTTGATCCGGCCAAAACCGAGGTGGCGTTCAACTCCACCTGGATGGATCAGATGGGGCCGGCCGACTTCATTCGCCTGACTTCGCAGTACACCGTTGCTCGCATGCTCGAGCGCGACGATTTCGACAAGCGCTACACGACCAATCAGCCAATCGCCATCCATGAGTTCCTCTATCCGCTGGTTCAGGGTTACGACTCGGTCGCCTTGCGCGCGGATGTCGAGCTGGGCGGTACCGATCAGAAGTTCAACCTGTTGATGGGGCGTGAGCTGCAGCGCGGTTATGGGCAGGATCCTCAGTGCATTCTGACCATGCCGTTGCTTGAAGGCCTGGATGGCGTGAAGAAGATGTCCAAGTCCTTGGGCAACTACGTCGGTATTCAGGAAGCGCCGGGAGTGATGTACAGCAAGCTGGTTTCGATTCCGGATGCGCTGATGTGGCGTTACTTCGAATTGCTCAGCTTCCGTTCCATGGATGAGATCAATGCGTTCCGTGCCGATGTCGAGGCGGGTGCCAATCCGCGCGACATCAAGATCAAGCTGGCCGAAGAGATTGTTGCGCGCTTCCATGGTGAAGAGGCAGCAGCCAATGCTCACCGTGCGGCGGGCAATCGTATGAAGGATGGCGAGCTGCCGGACGATCTGCCGGAAATCGAATTGACCGCTACTGAAGATATGCCGATCGCTGCTGTCCTTAATAAGGCAGGCCTGGTGAAGAACTCGGCGGTAGCGCGTGATCTGCTGAATTCCGGCGGTGTACGTATAGATGGTGAGGTTGTGGATCGCACCTTTATATACGTGCTGGGCGCGACCCATGTTTGCCAGGCTGGCAAGAAGGCATTTGCGCGTATTTCGCTCAAATCCGAATAAAGCTGGAATTAGGGGTTGACGGCAGATTCTGGAAGTCTATAATTCGCCCCACTTCCGGCGCAGTCGAAACGGAAAACTCCTTGGTAAACAATGAGTTACGCAGTTTTCGGCAGCGAGTTGCTTCAGCTCATCGAAGCCCAGAAGGAGTTGGAAGAGCGGTGTTGTGTGGCTCTTTTAACGGTTCGATCTTCTCGGTCGAAAGCGGAGAAAAAGAGGTGTTGACAGCAGCGAGTAACGCTGTAGAATTCGCCTCCCGCTAACGAGAGATCGGAAGCGCAAGTGGTTGAAGTTGCAAAGGAAACTTTGAAAACTTCTGAAAATAACCGCTTGACAGATACAGAGGACGCTGTAGAATGCGCGCCTCGGTTGAGACGAAAGATCTTAACCAACCGCTCTTTAACAACTGAATCAAGCAATTCGTGTGGGTACTTGTGGAGTCAGACTGATAGTCAACAAGATTATCAGCATCACAAGTTACTCCGCGAGAAATCAAAGATGTAACCAACGATTGCTGAGCCAAGTTTAGGGTTTCTTAAAAACCCAAAGATGTTTGAA